>CAZBBC010000033.1:19377-35365 GCA_964489835.1 uncultured Calditrichota bacterium | reverse complement strand
CGGATGATTCGATGATAGATTATTTGGGATTGGATGTATTAGATATTGGGCGTGCATTCAACACCAATCCCCAAAAGTGGTATAATATTAAGCTCATGGATGGAAGTATCGCCCAGTATCCGACTTGGTATAAACCGGTTCAAGAAAAGGACGGTTCATGGAATGCTTATGATGAAGAAGGTGATTTAATCGCCCGGATGCCGGATAAATCAGCATTTTTTGATCAGACATTTTTCCCATTTATTGATGGTTACCCCTCAAATTTTCAAAAGTTACCTAAAGCAATGAATAAAATTCTATGGGCAAAATTAGCACATAGCCCTTGGGATCACGCATACGAAGAAAATTTTTACCAAATTTTAAGAAAAAATACAATCGAGTTAAGAAAAAATACCGATAAAGCACTAATGCTTGCTGCAGGATGTAATTTATTCGAATGGGGTACATTTCTGCGACGAATTGATAATTTCCTAATAGATTTATTTATGGATACTGCAAATGTTGAAAAACTTCTTAATGCTTTACTTGAAATTCATTTAAATTCACTTGAAAAGATCTGTAACGTAGTCGGAGATGTGGCGGATATTATTCGTTTCGGGGATGACCTGGGAATGGCCACGGGCATGTTTATGCCCCGCGAAACTTATCAGCAATTATTTAAACCACGGCATAAAATTTTATGCGATTATGTGAAGAGTAATAGTAACATGAAAGTCTTTCTCCATTCTTGTGGATCTATTAAGCCGATAATTCCCGATTTAATTGAAGCCGGATTTGATATTCTTAATCCTGTACAAACCAATTGTAAGGACATGGATCCGGTTAAATTAAAAACTGAATTCGGGAATGAGATCACCTTCTGGGGTGGAGGAGCCGATACTACACACATTTTGAATAAACGATCTCCCGAAGAAATAAGAAAACATGTTTTGGAACGATTGGAAATCTTTTCAAAAGGTGGGGGATATGTATTCAATCAGGTTCATAATATTCTACCTGATGTACCTCCTGAAAATATCATGGCTATGTTTAATGCGGTTAAAGAATTTAATTTATAACGCAGCTATAGATTGCAAACAAATATCAAATGACAATCTGCAAATAACAAATAATAATCAATTTTCAATATTCCAATGACCCAAATATGTTTGTCTAAATTTTTGAAATTGTGATTTGGAATGTATTTGATATTTGTGATTTGTTATTTGTCTTTTTTAAATTTTTCTAAAATAACAAAGTTATGGTTATAATAGCATAATGAGGATTATCAGTGAATGGGGCTGTAATTGGAAATATTGATATTGCAGTAATCATTGGATACATACTATTAATCGTAGGAATTGGTATTTGGGCCGGGATGAAGAAGAAGATTTCCGGTGACGGATCTTCTTATTTTCTTGCCGGTGGAATACTCACCTGGCCCATCATTGGTTTAGCACTATTCTCAACAAATATTTCCACTGTTCACTTAGTGAGTCTTGCTCAGGAAGGTTATATAAATGGATTAGCCTACGGCGCTTTTGAATGGATGGCAATTTTTACTTTGGTTATTCTTTCACTCTTCTTTGCTCCGTTTTATATTAAATCGAAAGTCGCTACCCTGCCGGATTTTCTTGAAAAACGTTATTCCTATCATTCAAGGGATTGGCTGGCAGTGTTATCAATCATATCAGCAATTTTTATTCATATAGGATTTACTTTATACACAGGGGCAATTGTACTTGAAGGTATATTTGGTATTAATAATGAATGGGTATCGATTCTCGGAATTAACTTTGAAGTCAGATTTTTACTAATCGCGATAATAGCTGCGATAACGGCTTTGTATACAATTATCGGTGGATTGTTAGCCGTTGTATTAACAGAATCAATACAAACAATTGTTCTTTTGGCAGGATCAATTACTTTAACATTAATCGGATTGGACTATGCAGGTGGTTGGTCTGAAGTGGTAAACGCGGTGGAACCAGTGAAAATGACGGTACTACGAAGTGCGGATGATCCCAGCGGTTTACCCTGGTATAGTATTATACTCGGTTACCCGGTTATTGGTATTTGGTACTGGTGTGCTGACCAGACAATTGTGCAGCGTGTCTTGGGTGCTAAATCGATTTATCATGCACGTATGGGACCCATATTTGCCGGATTTCTAAAATTATTACCGGTTTTCATTTTTGTGTTCCCCGGGGTGATTTGTTTTTCTTTAATTCAAAATGGTACAATTCCGGCACTTAAAAATGTTAATGGTAGTGATACCTTTTCTCATCTGATCAATCATCTGCTGCCGGTTGGATTAAAAGGTATTGTTGCTGCTGCTTTATTAGCCGCTTTAATGAGTACGGTTTCAGGGGCTCTCAATTCAATGGCGACATTATTCAGTTATGATATATATAAACGATTAAAGCCGGATACCAATCATGAAAAATTGGTGAGAATTGGGAGAATTGCGACCTTCATCGGCATGTTAATTGCCATTTTTTGGTCACCGTTGCTGGCTCATTACGATAGTATTTTTCAGGGAATGGCAACACTTATATGTTATATCGCACCCCCGATTACAGCGGTATTCCTTTGGGGAATATTTTCAAAAAAAGCATCGGCCTACGGGGCAAGACTAACTTTATTTTCAGGTTCGCTATTTGGATTCATTATTTTTATTATCGATTGGAATAAAAATGCCAATTGGCTCGCCTGGCTAAATTATGATATTCCTTTTATGATCATGTCCTTCTATCTGTTCATCCTTTCCTCACTAATATTATTGGCTGTTTCATTTTATAAACCACATATTCATACAAAAGAAAGCGCTGCGTTGGTTTGGAATAAATCCCTTCTGATTAATAAAGGGGAATCGGCTATGAAAAACAGGATATTCATCATTTCAATGGTCGCATTATTAATCATTATCATTAGTCTGTTCGTGATATTTTAAAGAGAGAATCATGAATGTCCGGTTAATACTTAATTCATCATTTAATATCACCGGAATATTCAATAAATAAGAAATTTTAAATATATTAGAACTTGATTTAAAGAACTCACCCTAAATCCCTCTCTTGGAAAGAGAGGGATTTTAGGGAGCCCCTTCTCTTTTCAAGAGAAGGTCGAAGATGCGGCTTAGACGCAGGTTTGGGGATGAGTTTTTTAGTCATTAGTTGAAGAAAAATAATTTTTAAACGACCACATAAACCTTAGGGAGACAAAACATGGGAATGTTCGATACAACAGGTAAGGGTACAACAGATGGTTCCCGTAAAAAAAGTACATTAAAAAAGCTGGAGAGAATGAAAAAAGTTTTACGGCATGAAGAGCCCGATCGGGTGCCAATCAGCGATTTTTTCTGGGGTAGTTTTATTGAACGGTGGAAATCAGACCTGAATCTGCCAGAGGATGCAAATCCGTATTATTATTATGATCTCGATTGGATTGTTACTATACCGAATATGGATCCACGAATTATGCCTTTTGAAATAATAAGAGAAGATGAAATCGAAGTTATCGTGAAAACAGGATTTATGGCGACTATCCGAAAAAAGTATACTTCCCCCATGCCTGAATTCATAGACTGGGAGATTGACACTCTTGAGAAACTGGAGACCTTTGAGTTTGATGCACCCAATGACAGAAGAAGATGTTTTAACGCGGGTGATAATCAAATTGCTGGCGTCGGTGACGGCTTTGAGCGTAATTCACCACCCTGAAGAGATACCGTTAAAAATTTGCACAAGGATTTTCCCGTATTCGGCAGCATGATAGAGTGTTCCGAATGTTTATCACGACTTGTAGGCCTTGAAAATTCAATGCTCTGGATGGGTCTTTATCCTGAACGAATGGGAAACGCCATTAATCGCATTGGACAATTTTACCTGGACTGCCTGAAAGCAGAAATTGACGCAGCTGATGATTTATTGGACGGCATGGTTATCTGGGGCGATGTTGCCTATCGATACAATCTTTTCTTCTCTCCTGATTATTGGCGAGCATATTTCAAACCCTGGGTTAAAGCAATGACCGATCATTGCCATGAGAAAGGACTTCCGGTTATTTATCATGGCTGTGGAAATGTTAACGCCATCATTCAGGATTTTATTGATATTGGAATTGATGCCTATAATCCATTGGAAGCGAAAGCGGATCTGGATGCCATTAATTTGCGAAATATATACGGGCATACCATTGGCATTTGTGGAAACAGTGATATTCAAATATGGGAATCAGGTAACAGGGAACTAATCCGTAATGAAGTTTTGCGCAAATTGAATGCGGCAAAAGGGGGCGGATTTATTTTCCAATCGGACCACTCCGTGAGCAGCAGTGTTTCTGGAAACACTTATGATTATATCATAAATCTTGTTCGCAAATACGGAAAATATCCGCTGCAATTAGGTGAATTTGATTTGGAAATGGATATACCTGAAGTCTAAGAATGGTTGTGTCAAAAGTTCTATGAAAATTTATGACACTACCCCAGGTATTTAAAGGAGATTTGTATGAAACGATTCGGAAGTTTAATCGAGGTAAAAGAAGAAAAACTTAATGAATATATAGCGCTACATGCTAATGTTTGGCCAGAGGTTTTAGACATGATCAAACAGTGTAATATTCACAATTACTCTATTTACTTCAAAAAATTGCCGTCCGGGAAGATCTATTTATTCAGCTATTTTGAATATAGAGGGGAAGATTTTGATGCGGATATGGCCAAAATGGCGGCTGATCCCATGACTCAAAAATGGTGGGATGTATGCAAACCCTGCCAAACTCCTCTATCTGACCGGGCTGCTGGGGAGTGGTGGGCGCCAATGGAAGAAGTCTTTCATACAGAATGAATGTGTGTAAATGGAATAATATTAATAAACTATTTTTCATAATCAAAGTCGATGGAATAATCTATGTATAGTGTATCTTCCAATCCAATGTTAGGGGTTTCGCTACATTCTGTGGGAGCTGCATGTGCCGCCAACTGTTATGCACCTCAAAAATTTATACAACGCTGGTCGTGGGAAATATTCTGGTTGGTTCAGGCAGCATGGTGTTGGTTGCTCTGGCCCATTTTTGGGGTTGTCTTGACGATTCCCAATTTCTTTCAAGTCCTTACCGAAGCGCCGAAAATACCTATGTTAATATCATTTTTAATGGGTATTGCATACGGTGTGGGAGGCACAGCTTTTAATATCTCTATCCGCTACATTGGTTTTTCTCTTACTTATGCCATTGCCGTTGGTTTATCGAGTGTACTGGGGACTATTATTCCCCCACTGGTCCGTGGCCAACTTGGTGTAATCCTTGCTAAGCCTGGCGCTGGATTTATTGTAATGGGTGTTGCCGTCGGAGCGCTTGGTATTGGTCTATGTGGTATATCCGGTCGATTAAAGGAACTTGATCTGCAAGCTAATGCCGGCGGTACCGGAGAGTTTTTTCTAATGAAGGGTTTGTTGCTGTCGTTGCTAGCGGGTTTGCTCTCTGCAGTGTATGGTTTTTCGCTTGAAGCGGCAGTGCCTGTTGTTGAGGTGGCCGAGAAATATGGTGCCGGACAATGGAAGGGTAATATCGCTTATCTTTTTTCAAATCCGGGTGCTTTTTTAACAGCCATGATGTATAGCCTGTACCTGGCTAAAAAGAATAAATCTCTCCGTGAACTGGTACGCATTCCGGATGATAAACAGCATAAACGGTTGGCTTTAAATTATTCTCTGGCAATATTTACAGGGACACTGTGGTACGGACAATTTTTCTTTTATAATCTCGGGCACGTACGTATGGGGCAATATGAATTTACGAGTTGGGGACTGCACATGATCATGCTCGTATTGATCAGTAACGTGGTGGGTGTTATGTTCCGCGAATGGAAGGACTGTCGGCAGCGTACCCAGGTGGCTATTGGTATCAGCCTTCTTGTATTGGCTGGAGCCGTATTGCTTCTCTCTTATGGTAATTACATTGGAAATAAGGGAGTATAGAAAAAAAAGGAAATATTGAAATTCCAGTATATCACCTGTTAAGTAAGAAAATAATTACGCTCTTTGATGGAAAAATAGAAATGGAATTCTGAAATATCAAAGATGCCTCGAAACCTGCTCTACGGTGTTCTTTTCGGTTGATTATCAGACTTCTTTTTTGCCTCTCGATCCTGTTTACTTTTCTTTTGTTTCTGGCTTTTGTCCTTATCCTTCTTGCCGCCTTTGTCTCCCATGGTGTACATCCTTTCCTGGTATCAATCATTTTATCGCCGCAAAGGGCGCTACGTCGTAAGTTATGATTTTTCGTATCTTCATTCCGCCTAAGTTGCTCAACATTGAGATACATTGACAAAAATATAAAATAAACATACAAAAACAAATCAAATATATTAATAATATATCTAAAATATTTACTGCTTATACGGATTGTCAGATTTCATTAACCTGGATAATTCATTTCTCGCCCGTCTGAGCCTCTGACTGCCCGGCTTGCCCGTCGCAGGCGTGGCTCGGATGGGTGCGAGATGTTTGTGAATAGATCATGTTAATAAATTTTTATTATTTTAGTTTTAATCCGTGGAAATCAGTGAAATCCGTGGTTAAAAAAGTCTGTTTGCAGCAGGTTACTAAATATTATTGCGATTTCTTCAATAGTTAGGTAGCTTCAATTGCATTGCTTTTCTATTCATATTATGTTATTTCATAACAAAAGATAACGGATCATTCATAGAAAATCAAGTTATCAAACTATGGTAGGCAAGACTATATCCCACAAAGACAATTACGAATTACGAATTATGAATCAGGAGGTTTTTATGAAAGATATCACCGGGATATCTTCATATTTTTGCAGGAGGTTGGTATACATCAGTATTTTTTTATCAGCCGTATTACTCACGGGTAGCAATGCCCATGCAAATATAAATATACAATATGAATATCCTGGATCCGCGTTGACCAGTTATACCGTCAATCTGATTCAGAATAAATTAGTGAAGCTTGCCGGTGCTAATTTCCCGGGAGATATAACAGTTATACTCCTGCCTGATAAGGATTTGAAGAATGTACTCGGTGAAGAAGGATATCGGGTAACTATTGAGTCATCCGGTATCACGATCAGCGCTGCGGCTGAAATTGGATTGCTCTACGGCGGTATTAACCTGATCGAATGGGTGATAGCCCAAACAACAACTGGAATTCAGGATCATTTGCATGCGGATATAGATTTTGCGGTGAATGCCGGTCAGGCGCGTGAATTTCTGCAAAACCTGCCCAAAGACGAATTTGAGAGCAAACCGTTTTATCCACTTCGCTTTTTTCTTCTGAACAATTTTGCCATGGGAGTAGCCGATCTGATTGATACCGAGATAATTCTTGAAAAACATAATTTTTACAGTGGTGTTGAAGGTGGATTTGGCGATGCAATTAATACTTGGAAAGTATGGTGCGACTGGGGCTCGCGTCACCGGATAAACCGCCTATCAAACTGGCCATATAGTGCCGGCACCAATTGGTGGGATTTAGCGATAGATCCGGCAACGAAAGGTATGAGTAAATATCCGGAAGAAGAGATTTTAAAGGCAGCGTGTGTCCGGGAAGAATTATTCAAATATGCCAGAAGCAGGGGGCTGAAACCCTATTTGATGAATTATTTGACCGGGTCCGCCACACACACGATTGCCAGAAATCACCCGGAGATCATCGGGAAACTAGATAGCAACGATAAAGATCATACCGGTTCCATATCATTCTGTCATGCCAATGATGGATTAAAAAAGGTGTTTACCGCCCAAATCAGAGCAATCCTGCGCACCTATCCCTCTCTGGCAGGACTTCATATTCGCTGGTGGGGGGAATCCTATCCTTGTCAATGTGAAAACTGTATTGGCAGACAGGGTGAGCTTCAGATGAAGCTAACCATGGAAATTGTAGCTGCTGCTCTTGATGAGCGACCTGATATAGAAATTCTGCTCAGTGGCCGTTTGTTTATGCATGGAACGCAGGAATTTTGGGACCGTCTGCCAAAAAATGTTATTCTACAAGCCAAGTGGGGCATAGACTGGGAACCGACGGCCGATCCAAATATACCTTTTGATAGTATCTTGAAAAACGGTCATCCCTTCCTCATTAGTGAGGCTCTTCCCGGTGAAGAAGTTCATCCTTTCGGTTCGGTTCAGTACTTACCTTATCGTGATGGCCTGTTAAAGTACGCAAAAGGAGCGAAAAAAGTGCCGAATTTACAGGGATTCAGTGTTGCTGTGGCTGATAAAGATTTTGGCTGGATTACAGAAACAAATTACATGACAGCGGCCAAGTTGAACTGGGCCCCTTTAGAAGTAAATATTGAGGATTTTATCGGCAATTATCTCAGAACTACTTACGGTAAGGCTCAGGAAGATATTTATAAAAGCCTTGAATTGACTCAGAAGGCCTGGGAAGAGTATTGTGTGGATTTTGACGGCATTGGCATCTATAAAGATTATATGCATATCACCTGGATGCATGGCCTTGATAGTGTTCGAAACGCAAATCCTCAGGAACTAAAACAAAATATAAAACGCATCGAAAAGCATGCACAAATGTTAACCCAGGCGCTTTTTATCCTCGAGAATGCCCGTAACAAGGTAAATCCTCAAGCCCTTGTCGCTTTTGATGATATCATGATCCAGACCGAAATATTTGCAGAATTTTTTACATCCAGACAATTGTTGGCAGAGGCTTTTATACATCAAGGGCAGCATAAGAAGGAGAGAATGCGCAATAAATTAAAGATGGTCTATGAATCCAACCAAAGACTGATCAAACTGGCCTTATCCAAACCAAATATTGCCGATTATTTTGAAATGGAGGGTATGACATTTCCTACTAATTACCAGCGCGGTTACTTATATCTGTCATTAGAGGGGGCCTGGGATTTCCTTCAGAACCGCATTTTTGATGAAATGGATGAATTAGAAAAATTAATTTCGATAAAATAATACCTCAGCGGTAAGTTCCTTTTTTGAAAAATCCGGTCCTTCCCAATAAACCTTTAGTGCCTTTGCTGATCCCAATTGAGAATATTTTACCATAAATGGGTATTCTTTAGCCTGTAACGCTATAGTACCGGATTTCTCGAGTACACCATGACCGCCATCATTATCGATCACCTCCTGGTCATTAATATATAACTTGCTTCCGTCATTAGATTTAATGTAAAAGGTATAATTACCCTTTTCGGGTATCAAGATATATCCCCGAAAAATATATCCAAATTCTTCGGCACTGACATCAGGTTCATATTCAATACGTGAACTAATACCAGATCTTTTGGGCGTTAAACCATCCATATCTCGAACGAAAGGGAAGAGTCCTTCAAAATAGTCAAACTGTAAACCTATTTTCGCCTGTTCCGGATCACTTGCTTTTGAATAATCTACCTTCTTTAATTCCTCCGTAACAACAAAGCCGGGAAAGTTTCTTTGATCAAAAGCACGCATTCTAAGTGTGGCTGAATGGTCTACGGCAAAAGGTTTAATATATAGTTTTGATTTTTGTGTAGGTTCACTGCCGTCCAATGTATATCTAATTTCTGCACCATTTTTATCACATTTCAGAACAACCGGTGTCGAATCAATAAAATATCTTTGATTAGAACTTAAATAAGGAACCGGAAGAGTTCCTTGTCCACCAAAGCATTGAATTGAACCATTTTCAAGCGAGACCATTATTCGCCCGTCGCGACTAACCGCAATTCCCCACGGGACAGGGGAGTACAACAATGGACTTGACCATAATATTTTACCATTCAGAATGTTTAAAACCACAAGTTGCGATTTTTCGGCAACAATTACGGCATTTTTACATACCGCGATAGCAACACTACCATCGCAATTGTATTCCCATAGTGGATCAATATTACCCCACATCGGTGCACGATAGCCCAGGTATCTATTCCCTGAAACACATTCATTTAATCGTTGTTTGGAAATTGGATTAAAACAGATCACCTTATTGTGGTTAATCCAAACAATATCCTGTCTGCCATTTGAGGTATGTAACATTTGTTCCGAGACATCCGGATCGAATACCGATTGTTCAGGGTGTTTATAAAAAGGTTGCCCACCAGCAACAATTTTATTACCAATGAGGTAGAGTTCCCATCCACGAGGACTGTTGGATTCGCATTTTTTAAGCGGTTCTGGATCATTCAGGCATTTTCCATCCTTAGTACTAAAAATCGCCGGCGAAAGAGAAGTACCACTGGCTAAATATAGCTTGTCATCTTTCAGTAGCATGTGTCCTTGTACGCTAACACCGGTTCGCGCCTCTTGTAAAAGATGGCCGGAAGTATTGTTTTGCCATTTAATTTTACCCGTCCCGGCGTCCAGTGCGTACACATGGGTGCCATCATAATTAACAATACCTGCCGCCACGTAAGCAACATCCTTCTCGACTAAAACCCCACTTGCTGCCGGCCAGGTCGATTGAAGAGAACCATAGACCGGGATCTTGCGTTCGAAGGGAGCTGCCCGAAATCTCCATAACATTTCGCCTGTCCTGGCCTGCAGGCAGTAAACCCATCCGTCACCAGAACCAACAAACACACGTCCGTTCCAAATGGTTGGTGAAATACGAACCACACCTCCCGTGTAGGTTTTCCAGATAACATTCCCACTCAAGCCATCTAAAGCGCAGACGATACCGTCTGATCCACTGTAAAATACGATACCATCAACGGTAACCGGTGCGGTAGGTCTTGCATAGTAGGGGTGACCGAGTACATCGGAAACCGGTTTTTCTATGTTTTCCGTCGGGAAACTCCATAATGGAGCGCCTTGTTTTGGAATAACTGCATTAGAACTCACCGTACCCTGATTGTTTTTACGAAACGACGGCCAATCTGCATCTGTTTGGAGCAAACCTGATATATTCTCGGAATAAACGATACCCTTTTCCAAATTAATTTCTTCAGTAGCACTTTTATTAAAGCGATAGTCTCCGGCAGGTCCCAGGCCGGTTAAACCATAAATGGTAAGCTGACAATCACAGACAAAGGGCCACCAATAGAGCATACCATTTGCAATAGTGACGCCGTCATGGCATTGCGGACGCATAGGAGAGATCCATTGCGGTTGGCCGCTTGCCGCATCTAACCGTACAGTACCGCCGGCTGCCCTGAAAAGAACAGCATCGACTGTTCCGTTTGGTCGTGTACAGGCCCGACGCCCGATGGGCAGATCTGCCAATACCGCACCGGTAAGTGGATCAAATTTTTTACTCTCATGAATACCCCAGTCTGCACTGATGCCGTATAAACCATCATCGCGCAGAATCAACTGAAAATTATTGTAGGCATTTTCCCAAAGGATGCTGCCATCCTCTGTAGAAACGACTAAAAGTTTATCTATTTGTGGACCGGCAAAGTACAAGGCATCATCACTGCACATCAGATAATTACGCGTTCGCCAGTTACATCCAGCGCCTTGTCGGGTTAAATATTCTCCAAAGGTATCAAAGAATTCGGGTGCATTCTCTCTGGTTTTCTTCCAAATAACTTTTCCGGATTTCGCATCAAGACAGGTGAGAAAAGAACCAAATCTGAACAAGTATATCCGCCCATCCTTCATACACGTACCTCGGCTATCGATGGGTTCATCTTCCTGGTAATGCCACTTCACTTTTTTAGATACCGGATCGATGGCAAGTATATGACGTCCAAAACCCCAGGCATGTTCTGCCTGATTAAAACCGGGTGAAATGGCATTCCATGGCCAACCATGTACCTGCCTTTTCCAGCGCATCACCGGGTCTTTTTGTTCTTGCTGGCCGATCATGGCATACAGCACGCCATCTTCCATTCCCATCCATTTCCAATAGGTACCTCCAGCTATTTCAACCGGGGGGATAATTTCATCAATTAATAATCCGGTTTTTGTGTCAATACGTTTACAGGACTTGTCATCACCCATGTAGAGAATATCAGGCGTCGCGATCACAGTATTACGATGCAACATAATTCCCGGTGTCAGTTCTCGCTTCCAAAGCATGGTGCCATTATAGCCATTAAAGGCCACAAGCTGATTAAGATAGGGTTCCTCGCGTTCTTTGAATGCGACATTTCCAAATCCCTTGAATATCCGGCCGGCTGAAGCAACAGCTACCTGAGTTGCCGGCCCATAATGTGGTTCAGCGAAGAATTGTGTAAGATAAGGTGCGCGCGCTACCTGGTCAAGTGATTGCGTATTATTATCCGGACCATGAAAGGGATGACTCCAATCGTCTATCCCATCAGGGAACGGCTTGACTAATTGTTTTTCACCTAACAGAGCGATACCTTCAGGTCTGAGCACCCGCAATACTTCATCCTTAGAAATCTTTGATGTTTCATTTAAATCAACCAGCGCATCAGCGATATTATTGGCCAGATGGATTTTCGTCAATTCAGCCTTTTCTACATAAATCCTGGTTCCATAAAAACCAGTATTATCTGCTGCAATACGCGCACTTGTTACATCCAGGTCATTATCGAGCTGGACATAGAGTACTAATTCGCTAAACATGACCAGTTGTTTCGAGATTTCACACTTTTTATCACCTAAAAGAACACAAATTCCCCGTGATACATTAATTTTTTCCAAAATTTCATTGGCTCTGCCAGTGGCGTCATTCTTTAGTGAAGCCTTCTTCCCATTATCACAGGATAGTATAACCATGCCCATTATAAAAGTTGCCGTTAAAAGGTTAAATAACAACCGGTAATTTTTGAAAATGACTTTAACCGTTACCCCTTTTTGGTGTTTATGAGCGTTTTTCATGTTTACCTCCCGTCTGATATAAAATAAATATATAAATATTACTATAGACAATAAAGAATTTTCTACCAATTCATTGAGGAGGTAACAGGTTGTTTAGTGCTTGTATCCTTATACTGGCAGCAATAAAATTCGCTTGATTTAATGATAAGTCATTTTTATATTTCGTTATATAACGAAATGAGACATTAATATGAGAAAACTATCAAAAGCATTTCAGGCTCTCTCTGATACGAATCGTATCCGCATTCTAAAAATATTGGAACAGCGTTCATTATGCGTTTGTGAAATTACCGAAATACTAAAACTGGCAAATTCCACTGTATCCAAACATCTATCAATACTGCGTGATGCAGAATTTATCCTTGATGAAAAAGAGGGTAAATGGGTGAACTATTTCTTAAATGATACAAGAAACAATGAATATGTCACAAAATTATTGCCTCTCATTTCCGCGTGGTTGCCAGATGATAAGGTGATTTCCAATGATCGCAAAAAGGTGAAAATAGTGGATCGCAATATAATATGTGGGACTTAAAAAAAATTATTTATGATAATTCGTCATCTTTCGAAACATAGTATTGGAATAAGGACATGAACTGGAAGGAAGAATACAAAACGTTTTTATGGATTTTAGGGTTTTTCCTATTTGCTTATTTTATGCCTATCAATAATGAGCAATTTAAAGAGGCTGTTTATTCCGCCTTTGAGCTAACCAAATGGTATGCACAGGAACATGTTATATTATGTCTGATACCGGCCTTTTTTATTGCCGGTGTTATTGCCGTATTTATCAGTCAGGCTGCTATAATCAAATATTTTGGCGCCGGTGCTAAGAAATGGATTTCCTATGCCATCGCTTCGGTCTCAGGAACCATCCTTGCCGTTTGTTCCTGTACCATCTTACCCCTGTTCTCAGGTATTTATAAGAGAGGTGCCGGATTGGGTCCGGCCATTGCATTTTTATATTCGGGACCGGCCATCAACATACTTGCTATTATCCTGACGGCACGAATTCTTGGACTGGAACTTGGAATAGCACGGATTATCGGAGCCGTAGTTTTTTCAGTAGTCATCGGATTACTGATGCATTTTGTATATCGTAAAGAAGAGTCAGCCAAAGCTGAGTCGCAATTAGTTATGCCTGAGCCAGAGGAGGCACGGCCTTTTTGGCAAACTGCTTTCCATTTTTTTGTACTTGTCTTCATTTTGGTCTTCGCCAACTGGGGCAAACCGGACACGACCAGTGGATTTTGGTATTTTTTATTTAGTCAAAAATGGGTAATTACATCAATCTTCGGACTATTCTTCGTCGGTTCTTTGATTTTCATAATAAAACTAAATAAGTGGATGGTTATTTTAGGGACCGCACTCGTTGTTCTTAGTTTTTTTATTTGGCCGGATAATCCGCTTGTATCTTTTATCGTTGCGTTAGTATCTCTGACTATTTTGCTTTCTATCAGCAACGGTGAATCCAGAGACTGGATGGCTGAAACCTGGGGGTTTGCTAAACAAATATTACCGCTATTAGCTGCGGGAGTTCTTGTTGCGGGATTTTTACTCGGGACACAAGATGGTGGAAAGGGGATTATTCCTAATGAGTGGATTTCGGGGCTGGTAGGAGGTAATTCTTTATTTGCTAATTTTTTCGCTTCTGTTGTCGGGGCGTTTATGTATTTCGCCACGCTAACCGAAGTACCGATTCTTCAGGGATTACTCAATGCTGGAATGGGTAAAGGGCCGGCATTAGCACTGCTTCTGGCCGGTCCGGCTTTGTCGCTTCCAAATATGCTGGTTATCCGCGGTGTAATCGGCACACAAAAAACAATAGTCTATGTCGCACTTGTTATCGTCATGGCAACGATAAGTGGGTTGGTTTATGGAAGGTTTTTTTAGATTATGACACGAAGGGACACAAAGTTTCCACGAAGAGACACGAAAAATATTTATTTTATTATGAACAGTAATTAAATAAGGTTTTAAAGAATGAAATTTGAGCAACTGTCAAAAGAGATCATAGGCTGTGCAATAGAAGTTCATAAAAATATTGGTCCGGGAATGCTATAATCAGCATATGAGGAATGCCTGGCTTATGAACTGAAACAAAAAGGTTTAAATTTTGAGCGACAAAAGCCTGTTCCTGTTCATTATAAAGAAATAAAATTGGATTGTGGATATCGAATCGATCTTCTCGTTGAAAAATTTACTTCGTGTCACTTCGTGTCTTCTTCTTGTATCTTCGTGAAATAAAAAAAAGGGGAATAAATGCGGATATTAATATTATGTACGGGGAACTCCTGCCGTAGTCAGATGGCGGAAGGATTCTTAAGACAATTTGATAAGAATCTATATGTCCGTTCCGCCGGAACAAATCCATCAGATAAAGTAGTTCATCCTAAGGCCATTCGGGCAATGAGTGAAGTGGGGATAGACATAAGCGGACAAGAACCCGAAAATGTGGACATGTACTTAAATGATAAATGGGATTATGTCATCACAGTATGTGATAATGCCAAGGAAACATGTGCGGTATTTTTAGGAAAAGTAAATAAACAAATGCATATCGGCTTTGAAGACCCAGCAGAAGCCACCGGCACAGAGGAAGAAATTATGGCTATCTTTCGCCGGGTGAGAAATGAAATCAAGAGGGATTTTTATCAATTTTATAAAGAGAACCTGAGATAATCAGAAAATCAACAGAAAATTATTTCTGATTATTCTGTTATCTGTCAGGAAGGGAGAGAAACATGTTAAACATCAAAGTTGTCGGAAGTGGTTGTCCAAATTGTCAAAAACTGGCTGCTCTTTGTCGTGAGGTTGTCGAAGAAAACAATATCCAGGCAGAAATTGAGAAAATTACCGATGTCAATACGTTTGCTGATATCGGTATCATGATGACACCCGGATTACTGCTCAACAATAAAGTAATCAGTAGTGGAAAAATTCCTACCAAGACGACATTAACACAATGGATAATTGAGGCAATTAATTAAGGAATGTAACAAAAATGATTACAATCGAAAATTGCACAAAGAAAGAAAAGTAAAGTATGGGTCAGGTTTCTAAAAAACTTAGTTTTCTTGATCGTTATTTAACCTTGTGGATCTTCCTTGCCATGTTTATTGGTGTATTTGCAGGATATATCTATCCACAGGTCGTTAACTTCTGGAATCTGTTTCAAGTAGGTACGACAAATATCCCGATTGCCATTGGTTTAATTCTGATGATGTATCC
>CAZBBC010000033.1:0-19277 GCA_964489835.1 uncultured Calditrichota bacterium | reverse complement strand
TTTTTTTCCGTTTATGCTTATGTTTTTATCACCATTCTGCCGACCTGGTTTGGATTGGAAGGGATAGCAGTAGACATTACTATTGGGCAGATTGCCGAAAGTGTCTTCATCTATTTGGGGATTCCTTTCCTCGCCGGGATTATAACTCGTTTTTCTTTAATAAAATTTAAAAACAAAGAATGGTATCATACAAAGTTCATTCCCAAAATTAGCCCAATTACATTAATTGCTTTGCTGTTTACGATTCTTGTTATGTTTTCCCTAAAGGGTGAATACATTGTTCAATTACCACTGGATGTGGTTCGGATTGCTATTCCTTTGCTTATATATTTTGTACTGATGTTTCTGGTTTCCTTTTATATGAGCCGAAAGGTTGGCGCCAACTATTCAAAATCAGCAACACTCTCATTTACTGCGGCCAGTAATAATTTTGAGTTAGCGATTGCAGTAGCAATTGCGGTATTCGGTATCAATTCCGGTGAAGCCTTCGCCGCGGTGATTGGCCCTCTGGTGGAAGTACCAGTATTAATCAGTCTGGTCAATGTGGCTCTATGGTTTCAGAGAAAGTATTTTAAAGGCGAAGTCGAAGAGGGGACGGTTAAAGCACCCGATGTTTGTCCATAATGTGATTTTTGAATTATAATCATCTTATATGACCAAATAGGTATAGAAAAGGAATCAATATGAACGTTAAAGTTCTCGGTGCAGGTTGCTCTAAATGTAAAACACTTGAAAAGCGCTTGCTTGATCTGAAAGAAAAATATCAATTGGAAATCGAGATAAAGAAAGTAACCCAATTAAACGACATCATGGCCTATGGTGTCATGATGACCCCAGTATTAGTTATAAATGAAGAGATAAAAAGTGTTGGGAAAGTGCCAAAAGATGATGATCTTTTAAAATGGTTGAAGGAGGCTTGAATTGAAAAAAAATATTTTAATAATATTCGGCATTTTTGTTTTTGTGGTCAATTTTACTTCTTGTAGTGAAAAAGAAAACGAGGCCCAGGCAAAGGGCTGTACAGGTGGAGACTGTAGTTCCAAGGCAGAAACCAGTGAAACATGCGCAGGTTGTCCATCCAATAAAGCAGAAGCCGTCGTTGTCAATGATGATCCGTGTTTATCCATACAGAAAACTGAGAAACTCCTGATCACGTTTGTTGAACTGGGATCTGTTAACTGCATCCCTTGCAAAAAGATGCAGCCTGTGATGAAAGCGATTGAAGAAAAATATGGTGATCAAATAGAAGTTGTATTTTATGACGTATGGAAACCTGAACAACGTAAGTACGCAGAAGAATATGGTATCCGTCTGATTCCAACCCAAGTTTTTCTGGACAAAGAGGGTGAAGAACTATTCCGTCACGAAGGATTTTTTCCGGAAGCGGAAATTGATCAGTTTCTACAAAAACAGGGTCTAAAACCAAATAAGAAAGTTTAGCCCTTTTGATTGAACAAGTATTTACATATTTGACCACAGCCCTGGGTGGAAGTTTTTCACTAGCTCTGTTCGCGGCCTTTGCCTGGGGCGTGCTGAGCATTCTGCTCAGTCCCTGCCACCTTTCCAGCATCCCTTTGGTCATTGGCTATATCAGCAGTCAGGGGCAGATCAAAGTCAAACGGTCCTTTTATTTGGCACTGGTTTTTGCAATCGGTATTCTGATCACCATTGCTCTTATCGGTCTGATTACGGCCTCGATGGGGCGATTGATGGGCGATGTGGGACAATGGGGAAATTATCTGGTGGCTGGTATTTTCATCTTGATAGGCCTTTATCTAATGGATATTATCCGCTGGAATTGGAGCGGGCTGAATATTGGCAACAATCAGTGTGGAGGTCTCTGGGGTGCTTTTATACTTGGATTAATCTTTGGCATAGGTCTGGGACCCTGCACCTTTGCCTTTTTCGCGCCGGTGCTGGTCGTGGTTTTTCAGACGGCGACCGAAGACTGGTTGAAGTCGGTACTGCTGATTTCAGTCTTCGGTTTTGGCCATTGCGCGGTAATCATCACTGCCGGTAGTCTGACCAATCTGGTGCAGAAATATCTGAACTGGACCGAAGAATCGAAAACGACAATGTATATAAAACGGACTGCAGGCTTGCTGGTATTTCTTAGCGGGGTTTATTTTATTTATACAACATTTTAAGCCAGCCTCTGCCCGGATAAATGGCAATATTAATTAAAGAGCAAGGCAGAATCCAAGAAATTGTATCAAAATTGTTGAAAATACTATTGATGCGGTTTATTTCTTTGTTTAAATTGCCGTGCTTTTGATAGGTACCATATATTTAGACACGGGGAGGTTGCGGAGCGGTCAAACGCAACAGACTGTAAATCTGTCGACTGAATGTCTTCGGAGGTTCGAATCCTCCCCTCCCCACAATACATTGCTTTATCCATTGGCGTTGGTTAAATGAAAATATTGAACCTGTAGCTTTAAATTTCAGGTTTAATTACGATATTTCTTAAAGAACTGATCACCCCTGTAACCGAGTTTTTCCCAGTCAATTCTTATTGAAGTACCTTTTCCATGGCAATTTGTACACTTAAGTGCATCTTCTTTTGGAGCAACCATATGATTTAATTTCCAATACATTTCTGTTTCTACCCATCCGTATTCACCGCTGTATTTCAATCCGGCTGCTTTCATTCCATCTTCCGCAGCTTTATTCCAATCAAAATGCTTCCAATATCCACCCCATAATTGTGGGATTATTAAATAATTATAATTTGAATCATAAATCTGTTTTCCGCGCATGATCTTGAAAGGATATAATTTTGTGTTTTCTTCGGTACGATCGCCCAGTGGTTTATTAAGAGATAATAATGTGTCAGGATTTAATTTATCTCCTTTGATGTAACGGCTACTTGTCTCATTATACCAATAATATTCAGGTTGCACTTCCTTCCCCCAGACAAAAGAACCTTTTTTCTTATTGTAAGTTTCCATTCCGTATTTGTCTTTTGGCGCCTCTTTTTCTTCACCGGAAGTGGACCAATCCCAGTATAACTTAGTGGGTCGATCTTTGGCGAACAAAGGTATATGACATGTTTGACAGGCAATTTTACCACTGTGATCATTCAATCTTTTTTTTCCATGAACTGGCGATTCATGGCAGGCGGTACACTCGATTCGGTTTGTATTGTCGGTCAGGATGGCCATAGATTGGCCTTTAATGCTATGATTTTCAGTTATATGACAGTCCTGGCATGTCATTCCTTGACCCATGTGTACATCATACGCTTTCAAGGGATTAATCAATCCCGGATCCAGATCGCCATGTTTGACATTTTCACCGCCCCCACCATAAAAATGGCAGATCCCACAGTTGGCTCTGGTAGGCGCACCTACATTTTGTGCGACTACGGTTAAATCAATCCCGGCGGCAGGCATCCCGGCACCGGCCGGAGATTTTTTATAAGTACCTGTCTGGTCGTGGCAGACCAGGCAATCAACATTTTCTTCCTTATTGAAATCATAGGAAGCATCTTTCCAACCATAACCGGCATGACAGCTGGTGCAACGGGGCCAGTTTGACTCCAGCGCAATACAATAATTATTGAAAACATTCTTTTTACCGAGGCTCAGGCTATCGTGATGCCCTAATACTGATTTGGGTAATGTTTCCCAAGTCCAGTGCACTGTTTTCATTACATCTTTCGCCGCGGTATCATGGCATTCCAGGCATGCTCGTGTCACCGCCTGTGGTGTGTTTATTACCGATTCAAAGTATTCGGAATGATCTTCACCGGCATAAACAAAACCATAAAGGAACAAGGGTAAACAGAACAAACAAAAATATTTTTTTACTCTCATTTTTTTACCCTCCTAGTCGTATTTAACTATTAAATTTATAAATTTTTATATACTTTATCAAAAATCAAATGTGCGGATTATATCGTCTCATTTTTCTTACTGAGTAATATCGCTTAGTCTGGTTAATTCATGAATTTTAGATCTATCATATGGCGATAATTAAGTCTCCCCTTAAAAAAGGGGACTAAGGGGTTGTAAAACATTGATATAATTTAAAATATTACGTTTAAAACAACCCCCTAACCCCCTTTATTAAGGGGGAATTAACTCATTGATTTTATGTTATTTATAGACTTAATTATTTAATTTTATGAATAATTCAGGTTAGTTAATATTACCAACATAAAATGATACTTTTATTCTGGTGCACCAATCGTGTTATCCGTGAATTTTTTCCTATCTCTATTTTTCTTGTGGCATTTTTCCTTAGAAATGATTATCATATAATGCCTGAATAAAGTTTTGCTACAAAGACTCTAAACCATTAAGAATTAATGTAATTAGGAATTCAAAAAATTAGTTCATTGAATGATGAAATTGATTACTTAAACCTAATTAACCGATCAACAGAAACCATGTATTACCAACACAGAATGCATACGTATCGACGCAAACTAATAAAATAATATTTTATTTTTTTGTTATCTTCGTGTGCTTCGTGGTTTGTTAATCGTATGGTTCAATCACAGTTTATCAACAGGGAGGGAAAAATGACGAGTACCAAATCAGCCGCCGAGAAAGGTCAGGCCTTGTTGTTTTGGGGCTGTTTTATTGCCCTGATTGCGACATCGTTTAGTTTTATCATTCGGGCGAATGTCATTGGGAGCTGGGGCCTGGAATTTAATCTGAGCGAAACACAGAAGGGTGAATTATTAGGCGTTGGCCTATGGCCTTTTTCTCTGAGTATTGTTTTATTCAGCCTGGTTATTGATAAAATTGGCTACGGAAGAGCAATGATATTTGCCTTTTTATGCCATATTTCATCTGCCATCATTACTATTTTTGCCACCGGTTACGATATGCTTTATATTGGGACCTTTATCGTAGCTCTTGGTGCCGGAACCGTGGAAGCAGTAATTAATCCGGTAGTCGCTACACTCTATTCCAAAGAGAAAACCAAATGGCTGAATATCCTACATGCCGGCTGGCCGGGCGGCATGGTGCTGGGCGGACTCATCGTTCTGGCTATGGGTCCGGCGATGAGCTGGCAGGTGAAGGTTAGCCTTTTGTTTATTCCCACGATTATTTACGGTCTTATGCTGGTACGTTGTAAATTTCCTGTCCATGAGCGCGTAAAAGCAGGTGTCTCTTATAAAGTGATGCTGCAGGAAGCAGGCATTATAGGCGCCCTGATTATTATCGTTATTATGACCGCTGAAATTGGCAGAATTTTTGAATGGTCTCTTGCGCTTCAATTAATCATTTCTGCTGTTCTTATCATCGCTTACGGTTTGTATGTCCGCTCTCTGGGCCGGCCGCTGTTTATATTCCTGTTACTGATCATGATTCCCCTGGCCACCACAGAATTGGGTACAGATAGCTGGATTACCGAACTTGTTACACCGGTGATGAGTGATATGGGATTGCAAGCGGGTTGGGTATTGGTCTATACCGCCTTTCTGATGATGGTTTTACGATTTTTTGCAGGTCCCATTATCGCACGACTCAAACCGCTGGGATTGTTGGCCGTCAGCAGCGCTATCGCTATTATCGGCTTAATCACTTTATCAAAAACTGTAGGAATCCTTATCTTTTTGGCTGCTACTGTATATGCTCTTGGAAAAGCTTTCTTCTGGCCGACCATGCTCGGTGTTGTTGCCGAACGATTTCCTAAAGGTGGTGCACTCACATTAAATACGATCGCCGGCGTTGGTATGCTCAGTGTCGGGGTGATCGGCGCTGCATTTCTTGGGAATATTCAGGATAAGCAAATCGATCATGATCTGCTTGATAAAAACATGGCCATTCATCAACAGGTAGTCGGTGAAGAAAAATCAAGTATTTTCGGTGACTACCTTCCGATCGATCAGGAAAAAGTAGCTGCTTTGAACGATGATGAAAAGAAAATTATTCAAACAACTACAGCGACCGCTAAGAAAAATGCGCTGATGACGGTAGCCATATTTCCAACTATCATGCTCATTTGCTATCTGATCCTTATTTTCTATTTTAAAAGTAAAGGGGGGTATCAAGCGGTTGAACTGGTAGAGCAAAAAGAATAATTAAACAATAACTTCTGATTTTTAACAGAAAAATCCCTGTTAAATTACTTTATCAGGGATTTTTTTGTATTTTGTTTCGTTAGTATCCGGGACACAAAAGGATTCAATACATGATCAAAAACTCATCCCCAAACCCCTTCTCTTGAAAAGAGAAGGGGCTCCCTAAAGTCCCTCTCTTTCCAAGAGAGGGATTTAGGGTGAGTTCTGTATATTAAGTCTCTTTGCTATATATATCTTCAATTCCTTTAATTTTCCGATACGAGATGAATCCTGGAGTTTTTATGGTACAGGAAGTAAAAAAAGTATATGATCAACGGCTTCGCCGTTATATCACCGCTTTACGAAACGAAACGCCGGATATTATACCGATACGGCCTTTTACCGCGGAATTTACCGCAAAGTATGCCGGTTATACGATTCAGGAAGTTACGCATGATTTCAACAAGGCTTTCCTTGCCGTTCGTAAGTGTGCGGCTGAGTTTGACTGGGATGCGGTGGTTGCCAATATGGTATATGTATGGACCGGCCTGACACAAGCGATCGGATTGAAATATTATGGCGTGCCGGGTATTGATATTCCGCCTGATGTGGGATTTCAGTACCTGGAACCGGATGAAAATAATGCCTTCATGAAGGCGGATGAATATGATCAGTTGATAGATGATCCAACCGCTTTTCTATACAATGTATGGCTTCCTCGTGTTTCCGCGGATATCAATGCCGTCGGGGAAACAACCTCATATCGTAATAATCTTGCCCTGGTAAAGGGAGGTATGGCCATGCTGGATTATTTCAATGCGTTTGGGCCGCAATGTGATTTACTGGAGAAAGAGAGCGGTACGGTCTCGGCGATTGCCGGTATATTTAAAGCACCTTTCGATATCCTGGCAGATAAACTTCGCGGATATATCGGACTAACTATGGATATGGTTACTCAACCCGAAAAAGTACTGAGAGCTTGTGAATCTTTAATGCCGCATCTCTACCATGCCGCGCATTCCTCGTCTGACCCCAACAAACAGGTTCCCATTGGCTACTGGATGCATCGGGGTTGTATACCATTTGTATCCAAAGGACAGTTCGAATCCCATTATTGGTCAACGGTAAAACCGATTATTGAGGAGCTATGGAGGGATGGACACCAGACACTTTTTTACGCCGAAGGCGATTGGACCTATCATCTGAAGAAATTCGCGGAACTTCCTGAAAAGAGTATCGTATTTCATGTAGATAAAACGGATATTTTTAAGGCCCATCAGGTACTTGGCCAGCGGTTTTGTCTGAGCGGTGGTATACCAAATAGTATTTTGGGATTCCAGTCGGCGGATGAGGTGCGCGCCTGTTGCAAAAAGGTGATTGATGGCGTCGCACGTGACGGTGGCTATATTATGGACGCCAGTGCCATCATGCAAAACGATACATCTATTGAGAATCTCCGGGTGCTAACTGAATTTACCCGTGAATATGGCGTATATTCGTCAGGGTCTTCACTAACGGTTACAGCAGATACACAAGTAATTTCAGCGCCTGATTTTAAATATACTGACGATTATGGTATGTCCGGTCGGCCCGAACCGAAAGTAAAAGCCGGCATTTGTATCCCCTGGGAAGAAAAAGCAAAGGAAATGGCAGACATCTCAGGAGACAGAAAAATCGTGCAGGAGATTTGGGAGGATATTGAAAAACTTGGAAATATGTTTATCTGGCAATGTCTTTTATCATTTTAATTAATAAAATCCTGATTTGTTAAAACAGATCCGGAAAAATACTTTTAATTCATTTTATAGGAATTTATTTGGTCTGGATTATTCACCACGAAGAGCACGAAGGTCTTATCGAAATTAAGAATTAATAATTACGAATTAAGAATGTAAATATATAAATGAAATAATGTTAACACCTATTATTTCTCGTTTAAATTCATAATTCTAAATTATTAATTGTTTTTTATCTTCGTGTGCTTCGTGGTTTATGAATAGATCAGATTTATTTAAGGATGAAGAAACCCATGCCTTTTACCACAGACAAGCGTATCGTTATGACACTGGATGCGGGAGGAACAAATTTTGTATTCTCGGCTATTCAGGGCGGGGAAGAGATTGCAAAACCGATCAGGTTGCCATCGTACGGTCATGATCTTGACCTTTGCCTGAATACCATTATTAGCGGTTTTAAGCAGATAGATGAACAGCTGCCGGGGAGAGCGGATGCTATCAGTTTTGCATTCCCAGGACCATCAGATTACAGGAATGGTATTATTGGTGATTTGCAAAATCTCCCGGCATTCCGGGGAGGGGTTGCCCTCGGTCCCATGTTGGAAGATACATTTAAAATACCTGTCATTATCAACAATGACGGTGATTTATATGCTTATGGCGAAGCCATCGGCGGTTTTCTTCCCTACATCAATCAATTGTTAGAGAAATCGGGCACTCAAAGACGATTTAAGAATCTGGTTGGATTCACACTGGGAACAGGATTAGGTGGTGGTATCGTGATAGATGGCGAGATGCTATATGGCGATAATTCAGGTGCCTCTGAGGTTACTTTATTACGTAATAAACTCCATCCGAGAATGAATGTGGAAGAAAGTGTCAGTATCCGGGCGATACAAATGGTTTATGCCAAATCTACGGGCATCTTATTTAAAGATGTACCAACACCAAAAGAAATCTTCGAAATTGGAATTGGCAAAAAAACTGGTGATAGAGAAGCAGCTATTAATGCCTTTGAAACGATGGGTGAAGTACTCGGTGATGCTATCGGCAATGTTTTAACCATCATTGACGGTCTGGCGGTCATCGGTGGCGGTATTGCCGGCGCCTATTTACTGTTCTGCAAAAAAATGATCAACGAAATAAATAGCTCCTATCAAAATTCGGAAGGCGAAAGATATCAGCGTCTTTTTGTAAAAGCATTTAATCTTGAAGATAAGGATGAATTAAATACCTTTTTAAAAGGTGATTCAAGAGAAATTGCCATACCCGGTTCAAACAGAAAGATCTTATATGATCCTTTCCGGCGGGTCGGTATAGGACTTTCAAAAATCGGTACAAATAAGGCAGTAGCCTTGGGTGCTTATGCCATAGCACTTAAGGAAATTTCTTGATGATGCCTTTTCAAGCCGATTATCATCATATGCTGCAGGTCCTGGCCAATAAACGACCGCTTCGTTTACCATTATACGAGCATCTTATAAATCCTGAATTTATGGAAATTCTGCTCAATCTTAAATTTACTGAAATGCTCGAGGGCAATACGGCAGATCTAAAAGAATTTTTTATGCATTATTGCCGTTTTTATAAGGAAATGACTTATGATACGGTTTCTTTTGAGACGTGTATCACGGAAATTTTACCTGATAATGGGGCTATCATGGGAGGAAAGCCAGGCCCGATTCAAAATCGCAATGATTTTGAGAAATATCCCTGGGTTGAATTACCGCACCGGTTCTGGGAGGTGGCAACTCCGCGTTTTGATACACTGAGACAATGCCTGCCGAAGGGTATGAAAGCAGTGGGCGGTATCGGTAACGGCGTATTCGAAATTAGCGAGGATCTGGTAGGATTTGAATACCTGGCGTATATGATGGCTGATGATCCGGATCTTTTTGCTGATCTTTACAGGCGTATTGGTGATCTTCTTTGTGATATATGGAAGGAATTTTTACTGCAATATTCGGATGTTTTTATTATTTGCCGTTTTGGAGACGATCTGGGTTTTAAAAACAGCACATTAGTCGCACCCGATACGATCTGTAAACACATTATTCCACAATATAAGCGGATTATTACTCAAATCCGGAATGCCGGCAGACCCTTCTTATGGCATTCCTGCGGTAATATATTTGCGATCATGGAGAATATGATATCAACAGGAATTGATGCCAAACATTCAAATGAAGACATCATTGCACCCTTTGAGGAATGGATAACTTTGTACAGCGATCGCATAGGATTATTGGGCGGTATAGATGTTAACCTTTTATGTATGGAAACAGCGGAAACGATTTTTAAAACAGTTATGGAAAAAGGGCTGAAATTCAGAAAACAAGCCAATGGATATGCCCTTGGCTCAGGAAACTCTATTCCTGAATATGTACCGGTGGAAGGCTATCTGGCAATGGTCCGAGCTGTCCACCACATCAGGGAAAATGAAATGGGGTAATATTAAACTGATTGAATAAGCCGATGATTGAATTCCCCCTTAATAAAGGGGGTTAGGGGGTTGTATTTATTATGGTTAAGTCTATATCCCCCTTAGTCCCCCTTTTATAAGGGGGAAATAAATCTGAGTCAAAGCAATTGATACAATTTTTATATAATTAAGCGCATAATCAGTCAATTTTTCATTCCAAACACAAATAAATTAAAGTACTACTTTAAATAAAGGTGTTTAAAATGCAAAAAAAGAAAACATCACGACGAGAATTTTTAGAGACTTTTGGAAAGGGAGCATCGGCTTTTGCTATAGCGAATGGCTGGGGTTTACTATCCTGCAATCATCACACTCAAAAACCACCAAATATCGTATTAATATTTATCGATGACCAGGGTTATGCTGATTTGGGTTGTTTTGGCGCTAAAGGTTTCAAAACACCGAATATCGATCGTTTGGCGTCCGAGGGAATGCGTTTTACTGATTTTCATGTCAGTCAGGCTGTCTGCAGCGCTTCACGTGCCGCTCTCATGACCGGATGCTATTCGGAACGGGTGGGAATCCGTGGTGCGCTGAGTCCAAACGCCCAGCACGGTTTAAATCCTGAGGAAACAACAATTGCTGATATGCTTAAAAAAACAGGATACACTTCAGCCATTGTGGGAAAATGGCATCTGGGTCATTTAAAAGAATTTTTACCGCTGCAGCAGGGCTTTGATCAATACTTTGGAATACCTTATTCAAATGATATGTGGCCGGTAGGTTACGATGGGCAACCTCTTGTAAATCACCGGAAAGCCGATTATCCGGTCCTGCCTTTGATTAAGGATAATGAAAAAGTCGAGGAAATTAAGACTCTTGAAGATCAGGCCACGCTAACCACAAAGTATACGGAGAAAAGTATTCAATTTATTGAAAAAAACAAGGATAAACCGTTCTTTTTATATCTTGCGCACACGATGGTGCATGTACCCCTGGGTGTATCTGAAAAATTTCGGGGTAAGAGTGTGCAAGGGATGTATGGTGATGTCATGATGGAAGTGGACTGGTCGGTGGGCGAAGTGATGAAAATTCTCGAGAAAAATAATCTTACGGATAATACCCTGGTTATTTATACCAGTGATAATGGTCCGTGGATGAATTATGGAAATCATGCTGGCTCGGCAACACCATTACGTGAAGGAAAAGGAACTGCTTTTGAAGGCGGACCGCGTGTTCCTTGTGTTATGCGTTGGCCCGGGCATATACCGGCAAAAAGCGAATGTAACCGCCTGGCGGCAAGCATCGATATATTGCCAACGCTATCGGTCATTACCGGTGCGCCGTTACCTGAAAAAAGGATCGATGGAGTAAACATTCTGTCCTTGCTGACAGGTGATCCTCAGGCAAATCCCCGCGAACTGTATTATTACTATTATGGTGGAGAACTACGAGCTGTCCGCCAAAATGAATGGAAACTATATTTTCCGCATAAATCTCGTTCTTATGTGGGTGTGGAACCAGGTAAAGATGGTTTCCCGGGCCCGTATGCAACGGTTCAGACCGGTTTGGAACTTTATAATCTGGACAACGATATCAGCGAGGAAAAAGATGTTGCCGCTTTAAATCCGGAGGTAGTCAAACGACTTGAAAAAATAGCCGATGAAGCGCGTCTTGATCTCGGCGACCATTTGACAGGAGTCGAGGGCAGTGGTATCCGGAAAGCGGGTTTAATCAAAAACCACGAATAAAAAATTTTTCGTCTGATATCAATCTTTCTATCACATGACAAGAGAAGAAGTACAAAACAAAAATTTTCCGGAACTCCATCGACAAGTGGCTTTTGGTCAATCCAATGGTAAGATTATTTGGCAGCCCCGTATCGGTTGCTGGTATACAGATAAAATCTTTGAAAACAAGTGTTTACCTGAGCCATATACAGGAATGGATATCTTTGATGTTTATTATACACTGGGAGTTTCAGCTCGACTGTATCAATTCAATTCATGTTTTAAGAGAATTGAGCATCCGAAAGTAAAAATAGCATATAATAAACTGAATGAAACCGATAGTTTGACAACTATTCATACACCCGTCGGCAGACAAACCGCCGTCCATCGCCAGTCGGTTAACAGCCCGCATCCGATCACACTTAAATGGGAAGTCGAATCACTGGAAGAATTAAAAGTAGCTACCTGGCGTGAGGAAAATGTTACCTGGGAATGGGATCAAGCCCAGTTTGATTATTGGATGCATAAGGCCGGAGATTTGGGTGCACCTACGATTTATATGCCGCGAATGAATATTCAGTGCCTTTATTTGGAGAAGATGGGTATTGAAAATGGTGTCTACGCCTTGTATGAATGGCCTGAACAGATTAAATTATTTTTTATGAAACTAGAGGAAAACCATGACCGGTTGATCAATTTAATCAACCATTCTCCAATTGATCTTATAAATTTTGGTGAAAATGTTCATGCAGGGACACTTTCACCAAATCTTTTTGTCAAATACCATCTTCCGGCCTGTCAGCGGCGTTGCGAAAAACTACATGCAGCTGGTAAATTTATATATTCACATTGGGATGGTGATACAAAATCCTTGCTTTCCCTTGTAAAAGAAACCGGTCTTGATGGTATAGAGGCGATTACCCCTCAGCCTCAGGGCGATGTATCACTTGAAGAAGTAAAAGACGCATTTGGTGAAGATTTATTTTTAATTGATGGATTACCTGCAATCTATTTTGATGATCTTTATTCCGAAGGGGATTTAGTTGAATGCACACATAAAATCATTGATCTGTTTGCACCGAAACTAATTCTCGGGATCTCTGATGAGATATCCTCTTCCGGAGATATTGAACGCATACGATTGGTTGATTACATTGTAAATGAATATAATAAGAAACAGGATTAGCAGATATTTTACTAACCCGGATAATTCATTTCTCGCGACGACGCAGCGATATTTATAGAACACGGATGACGCAGATTAAACTGATTCTCACGGATTAAAAATAAAATAACAATAATTTTTAAATAAAATCCGTGTAAATCAGTGTAATCCGTGGACTTCTTTTTTGGATTGCAGCAATATACTGCGGTATGAGTAGGTCAGATAAAAAACTGATGATGGGGATTATGATAAAATACAAAAAACCAATGATAACGGATGTTGATGCGCTTATTTTTGGACACGCGCCTAAACCGGTCACATGCGGGCGCGGGTTGATTATTGGCAACGGTACGGTATTCCCGGAGATTAATTTCACGCTGCCGCCAATGAAAATTAACAATGAAACCTGGAAAGAAGTACTGGAACAATACGAGGATATTGCTCTCACAGTTATTTCTAGGGCGAAAAAATTAAAATTACCGGGTTTGGTTGTTGAGTTTGAACAATTGCCACCGATGACAGAGAATCCTCAATGGGGAGCGGAGATTACCAAACTGCTGAGCGGACATTTAAACCGTTTTTACGAATCAACCGGAACACCCAACGCCTTGCGGGTAACGGTTGTTGATTTACGTGACGCCGATCGTCCGCCTCTTTTGCGAGAAGGAAAGAACTGGGAATTGACACGGGAGGCGTTTATTTCTTCTGCTCAGGCAGGGGCGGATATATTGTCCATTGAGTCTGTTGGTGGAAAAGAAGTACATGACCAGGCATTGGTATATGGTGATTTGACAGGAATTGTTGTTGCCCTGGGATCGCTGGCCTGGCGGGATATGGGTTTTCTGTGGAAGGAAATAAATCTTATTTGTCAGAAATACAATATTATTGCCGGAGGAGACACGGCTTGTGGATTTGCAAATACAGCGATGCAATTAGCCGGGAAAGGTATGATTCCTTCTGTCCTGGCAGCGATTGATCGTGCCGCAAGCGTTCCCAGAAGTCTTGTCGCCTATGAATATGGCGCCTGCGGTCCTTCCAAAGACTGTGCCTACGAAGGACCGGTTCTTAAAGCCATCACCGGCTGCCCGATAAGCATGGAAGGAAAATCTTCCAGTTGCGCTCATTTTAGTCCTCTGGGAAACATCGCCAGTGCCTGTGCTGATTTATGGAGTAATGAATCCGTTCAGAATGTACGTCTTCTCAGTGGCTCTGCTCCCGAAGCCTATCTCGAATTGCTGGCGTATGATTGTCGTCTTCTTAATACCGCGATCATCGCCGGTGGATCGGTTAATTTGCGCAACTGGCTGGTCGAAAGTGATGTAAGTTCAAGTGCAGAAGCACTTATGCTCGATCCTCATGTTGTCTTGAACTTAGCACAAGAGATTTGTAAAGTTGAAGCTGGATACAGCCGGACGTTATTTGCGGTGCGTGTCGCATTTGAGGCAATTGATCAGGCAGTCTCATCGGCCAGAATTGTATTGTCTGATATGGAATTACAATGGTTAAAAAAAATTGAATCAGATATCAAACATCTTCCAGAATCTGAAGAGGAAGCAATCGTTCAGATTAAACAATCTTATGGCAGTCTGTATATGGCTTCTGCCTATGGATTGGAATGAAAAAGAAATATCCAACAGGTTGAATAATTCAGAATAGTTAGACATCATTGGATTTTAGGATAAATATCCAAAATAATTAAGAAAGGAATTTGCAATGGATCCGTTATTAAAACAACTTGCACTATGTATTGAACGTGGTAAAGCCCAAAAGGATTTGCCCTATCCTCCCGATATGCAAGGGCAGGATGGTGCCTCAGAAATTACACAACAGCTCCTTGAAGCGGGCGTTTCTCCCAATGATATTCTTCAAAAAGGATTAATGGTTGGGATGAGTGTGATCGGTGATCGCTTTGGAAAAGGGGAAGCTTTTATTCCAGAATTACTTATCTCTGCTAAAGCAATGAATGCAGCTATGGAACATTTAAAACCGTTTTTTGAAAGTGGCGAAGCCAAGCACAAAGGTACGGTTATCGTCGGAACCGTTGCCGGGGATCTGCATGATATAGGCAAAAATATAGTCAGGATGGTTCTTGAAGGTGATGGTTGGAAAGTAATAGACCTTGGTGTCGATGTCACCAGCGATAAATTTCTGGCAGCTCTTAAAGAAAATCCGGGAGCGCTTGTCGGTATGAGTGCTTTGCTTACGACTACAATGGTAAATATGGAATCGGCGGTTAAAATTCTTAAAGATGAAGTGCCGGGTACAAAAGTATTTGTCGGTGGTGCACCGTTATCTCAAAAGTTTAATGAAAAAATCGGGGCCGACGGCTATTTTGCAGATCCGCATAGTTTTGCTCAATTTCTGTCCGCAAATATTTAACTCATCCCCGCATGTTGAGCTAATTTTAAATAAAGTTTGATATGAGTGACAGAATACAGACATATACGATTAAATCCGAAGCATTACCCGATTGTGAAGATGAAGTATTACAGGTCCTAAAATACAAATCATCTCTTGCGGATGCAGACATTCATCAGATGATCAATGCACTCAGAGAAGCCTCACATCAACACATGAATATTTTGGGTGGATATTGTATCTTCGATGAATCAAATATTAAGATTGGGGCGGACTATCTCAGATGTCATGGTATCCTTTTTGACTGTGATACAACCATAGCCCGGCAATTGAAGGGCAGCTGGGGTTTGGCTTTTTTTGCAGTGACGCTGGGACAGACTTTCGATACCTGGTCACGAAGTTTTTTTAATCAAGGAGATCCCTTTTCCGGTTATATTGCGGATATCATCGGTTCTATAAAAGCCGAACAGGCTGCCGATTGGCTGGGAAATGAGATCTCAGATAAAATGAAAACCAGAAGTTTTAAGTGCACCAATCGTTTCAGTCCCGGTTATTGTGGTTGGGATGTTTATGAACAACATAAACTTTTTCGTCTGTTTCCGGAGCATTTTATAGGAATTGATTTAAATCCATCTGCATTAATGACACCGATAAAATCGGTGAGTGGGGTTATTGGGATCGGAAAGAAAGTAAAGAAAATAAACAACACCTGTAATTATTGTGATCAACCCAATTGCTTTATGCGCAGAAGAAAAATTAATGAAAACGTTTAAAAATAAAAATATTCGTGTATTTTCACCGGCTTCTGTTGCCAATGTAGGCTGTGGATTCGATGTTTTTGCCTTTGCTCTGGTTCAGCCGGGAGATGAAATCCGTCTGACTTTAAAAAAAGATATAGGGGTGAAAATAAGTAAAATAACCGGGATACCTTCCTTGCCCATGGAAGCAGAAAGAAATACTGCCGGTGTATCCCTGTTGACAATGTTAGAGCATATCAATGCTGATTTTGGCATTGATATGGAAATTCATAAAAAAATGCCTTATAAAAGTGGCCTTGGTTCCAGTGCTGCCAGTGCTGTGGGCAGTGTTTATGCCCTCAATCAAATGTTGGACTTGAACCTTAGTAACGAAACACTCTTGAAATTTGCCATGGAAGGTGAAAAAATAGCCAGCTGGAATCAGGTACATCTTGACAATATTGCCGCTTGTCTTTACGGTGGATTTATTTTAGCCAGAAGTCAGAATCCCATTGATATTATCTCTATCCCGGTCCCTGACAATTTGTATTGTGTTATCCTTCATCCACATATCGAGATAGATACTTCCGATGCACGTCAAATTCTCCCTAAAATTATTGGTTTATCACAGGCGGTCGAACAATGGGGAAATACGGCAGCGGTTATCTCTGCCCTTTACCAAAAGGATTATAATTTGCTGAAACGGTCCGTCAGCGATAATATTATTGAACCGATCAGAGCAAGACAAATACCATTTTTTTATGAATTAAAGGAAAAAGCTTTAGAATTAGGTTCTCTGGGATGTAGTATTGCCGGATCCGGCCCATCGGTTTTCGCCTTTACTGAATCCAGAGGGAGCGCGGAATCTGTAGGTATTGAAATGACACGTTTTTACAAACAAAAAAATATACCCTTCGATACCTATGTAACTAAAATTAATACGCAGGGGCCACGGGTGTTGTAATGTTGTAGAGGCGCACTGCGATGCGCCTATAGGGATATGGTATAAGGTATAGGGTATAGGGAATAACGTGGTGGGCTGTCTGAAATTTGGATGAGAAAAGCGAAAAGGGAAGAGCGCGTAGGGGCAAGTCTCCGCTGGAGCGAAGCGTAAGTCCGGTCTCTGACGGATGCCCGCCCTTAGGTTGAATCATCCTATATATAAAAGTCTATCTTATGCAATATTATAGCACAAATAACCATAATCATCAGGTTTCCTTTAAACAGGCCGTTTTCGACGGCATTGCCCCGGATGGGGGATTATATCTCCCTACGGAAATCAAACCGCTGAATTCGTCTTTTATCCGTTCGTTATTTCAACGGTCTTTCACGGAGATCTCTTATGAAATTGCCAGAGTCTTTGTAGATTATATAAATGACAATGATCTGCAGACCATCATTGAAAAAACCTTTACTTTTGATACCCCGCTTGTCCCACTTTCTGAAAATGTATCGATTCTAGAATTATTTCATGGACCAACATTGGCTTTTAAAGATTTTGGTGCCCGCTTTTTGGCAAATATCCTGGATTACTTTAATAAGGATGAAAATTCTGAAATTATCATTTTGGTCGCAACTTCCGGTGATACAGGAAGTGCCGTTGCCCACGGATTCTACGGATCTGATCGAATAAAAGTCGCATTACTTTATCCTTCGGGAAAGGTCAGCAAGATTCAGGAGCAACAGCTAACCACATTGGATAAGAACATCTACGCGTTTGAAATCAGGGGTACGTTTGATGATTGTCAGAAACTGGTAAAGAGAGCTTTTTTAGATACAGATTTGAAAAATAAGTTTCGATTATCATCAGCCAATTCGATCAATATTGCCCGGCTCTTGCCTCAATCTTTTTATTATTTTAATGCTTTTGCAAAAGTAAAAGAGCAGGGGAAACCACTGGTTTTTTCTGTTCCCTGTGGTAATTTTGGCAATATTACAGGAGGCCTTTTGGCTAATCGGCTTGGGCTTCCGGTAAAAAAGTTTATTGCTGCTGTAAACTGCAATCAAGTGTTTTGTAACTATCTTCAGACAGGTGTCTATGAACCAAAAACAGCTATACAAACAATTTCTAATGCGATGGATGTAGGTAATCCTAGCAATTTTGCCCGTATTAACGCTCTGTTTGGTGGTGACAGGGAAAAAATATTAAAAAAAGTGTGCAGTTATAGTATCACCGATAGAGAAACTCGGGCGGTTATTGAGGAATTATATGATAAAAATAAATATCTGATCGATCCTCACGGTGCTGTAGGATATTCCGCTTATAAAAAATATTCTGCAGAGAGACCTTCGGATTATCATACCATTGTTCTGGAAACCGCACATCCGGCCAAATTTCAGGATGTCTTACCTGAAAGTGTATCAAAAAATATTATCATCCCCGGGAGATTGCAGGAAGCACTTGAAAAACAAAAAAAATCTATTCTTGTTTCAAACGATTTCAAGGAATTCAAATCAGAATTACTGTATCGATTGAAATGATGATTGTCGATAAAGGCAAGTCTACTGACCCTCACCCAGCCCCTCCCTGTCAGGCTTTACCACGTCTGCGCCGGGCAGGCCGGGCAGGCTGGAAAGGGAGGGATGTCGACCCCCGATTCGATCGGGGGAGACGGTGTATGTAAATAATTTAGGATAAATACTTAAATGGAGAGATCCGTTATGAATAACAAAGAAAGTTATACCTCACGTCGTAAGTTTTTAAAGGTTGCTTCTGTTGCAGCAGTCGCGGCTATTTTACCGCCGCCGTTAAGGAGCAATCAATCTCAAGTATTTCCGGAAGAAAAATCAACTGAAAATCGGAAACTCAAGCTGGGAATCGCTTCCTATACTTTCCGTAAATTTAATCTTGATGAGACCATTCAAATGACCAAACGGGTGGGTATGAAGAGAATTGCATTTAAAAGCTTCCATCTTCCTCTGGAGAGTACCAAAAATGAAATAAAAACAGTCGTTTCTCAGGTCGAAAAAGCCGGTCTTATGCTATATGGGGCCGGTGTCATTTATATGAAAGACGAGGATGAGGTGATAAGAGCTTTTGAATATGCGAAAACTGCAGGATTGCATGTAATCATTGCTGTTCCGGAGCACCATTTATTGGGACTAGTAAA
>CAZBBC010000032.1:1692-35484 GCA_964489835.1 uncultured Calditrichota bacterium | reverse complement strand
CGCTAACGCTCGCAATGACGATAATGGCAGTGTTATTAAACTTCGTGATCTTCGTGCTCTCTGTGGTATATAAATCACACTATCTTACTCTTGAGGTTCCTCGATGAAACCATAATACCGCCCCATCCAGTAGGGCAATAGCCAGAATACGCCGTCACTTTCCGTATGGCCACCATCTCCCTGAACAGCCGCCCATGGATTTCTATCCCAGCGCATCACACCTCCACGTTCACTTATCGGTAACAGACGGCTGGTCTGAATATGTTCAAACTCCGGGTATCGGGTCAGGTGAATGTCTTCACGTTTGGTGTTATCGATACGCCATTGCACAAGATCAAGCGGTGTATCGCGAAGAGATTCAATCGAACAATCAAGGTTCGGATCACTACCGGTATAAGCGCCATACATAAAATTAAAATACGGACTGCAATCTTCTCCGGCCGCCGCATACCACTGATCAAAACTTCTAAAGTAGGCCTCCCGAAGCTTATCATCTTTTTCATAGAGTAAAAGGCAGGGGAATGCCAGCGCCAACAATTCCTCGTCAATATGCGTCCGCCAGGCCGGATTCATTGTTTTCACTTCTTTAATATTTTCCAGATAGTTATGGTCATACAGCAAACGATGATATTCTTTTTGATATTTTTCATTTCCACTCACATGATAAGCCAGTTTGAGATAGGATAGAATTTCCAGCGAATTAATTCCCCGCTCCGTTCTCCAATCGGGATCGTTATTCAATTTATCCGGTGACCAAACCGCCCACTTGGTATGCGTTCCATCGATATCTCTCAAAACATACCCACCGTCTATTATAAAATCAATAATCCGGCAGATATGATCACCCACTCGTTTTTTTTCAGATTCACCGGCAACCAGATCATAGTAAAATAAATAACCATACATATGCCCGGTAATCTCATCGCTGCTTGTATCCCCCTTCCATAACCATTTACCATCCTTAGATACTCGCCAAAGTAATTCCACTCTTTTATCGCGCGGATTATTAATACGTCTCGAAGCCCATTCCTTTTCTGAAATCTTGCGATTCGGATCTGCCATCGTCGTCCAGTCCCTTGGTATCACTGTTCGGGCCACAAAACCCGGAGTTTCTGTAACCGTTTGAAAAAAATGGAGTGCATCAAACGCTCGTTTTGCATTCACTTTTGACTCTACCGATTTTGTAACCGCATACCGGAAGGATTCCATTACCAGATACATCGCAGTATATTGCCCATCATTATCATCATCCCGTGGTATCCAGCTGCTTGTATCACCGGGAATCGTCAGACGACATTGTTCAGTAATACCCGGTTCACGAACATGACGGGCTTTCAAAACATGTTGGAAATAATCAGATTTATCCGCCATTGTCATCGTCCGCCGTTTAATGGCGCTAATCCCGCCGGAAGTGGCGATCCAGGCATTGCCATTGGAATCAAAGGCAATGTCACGCACATCGTCACTCAACAACCAGCGTCTGCTGTGACGTAGTGACCACTGCCGTCCATCATAGCGGACAGCTCCCAAACGGGTACCTACCCACATCGTGCCATCCGGTGCGCGCTCGACACTTTGAACTTCGATCGTTGGTAATCCCTGTTCAGGTGTTATTTGACTCACTCTTTTTTTATTATGATATATTGTAATACCACCGAGTCCGCCTATCCAAAGTTTACCCTCAGATGTATAGGCCAGATCATACAGGTAGGGAGATAATAATTCGCTTGTATTCTGAAACAACCGATATCCATCTCCTGTATGATGGTAAAGTCCCATGCCACTGGCGATCCAGATCCCTTCATTTTGATCTGGTATGACGGATCGTATTTCTCCCGAATAGGGTAAATTCAATAGTTCCCAGACCCCATTTTGCATTTGCCACATACCGTCGGGACCAAAAGCGGTCATCTGCTTATTATACATAGATAAAGCAGCAACCGGAGCATTTATCCCTTTTATTTTTTCCAAACCACCCGGTATAGATCTAAAAATACCATTCCAGGAAGCAATCCATACGGTTCCCGCCTCATCCACTTTAACATCAAAAGTCGGTCCGGCATGCTGTTTCGACATTAGAGCGGTCCAGTCTTTCTTTCCTTTTTCCAGAAAATAAATTCCCGCTTTAGTCGCTGCCCAGATATTATCCTTATGATCAACAGCGATCGCCCGCACATCATTAACGGCCGCCAGGTCACCGATAGGATACGCTTCATGATACTCCTGGACGAAGGGTGTATCGGGAACCGATTTTTTCTGCTGATAATCCCGTTGACAGCTGATTAATATGACCAATAGTATCAGCGTATATTTTTTCATGTATTTCTCCTGAATATTTTTTACTTGGTGCTCTTTGTGGTTTATGTGGAGGACATTTGAATCACAGAGGACACAAAGTTTTTTTTTATTATTTTATCATCTTCGTGACCTTCGCGTTCTTCGTGGTTAAATAAATATTAACTTTCCTGGTAACTTTGTGGTTTATATGGTTGAGATTTTTAACCGCAAAAGATGCGCAAAGTTCGCAAAGTCTTTATAACTGTTCAAAGCAGCTTTTACTCTCGAATTCTGAATATTTTATGTGCCTGATAGGTCTGGCCGAACATATCGGTTGTACGAATCGTTACCATCTGTGTGCCAACCGGAAGATTGCCGGGAAGAGTGCCCCGCCACATATGTCTGGACTTGCTCGGATAGTCCATTTTCCAGCCAAAAATTTCCTCGAGTCCCAGCCCCTTAACTTTTTCGTCAAGGTAAGGGCTAAGATTGTGCATGCGCAGAACTTCGGGATCAATCGTAATAACCGGTTTCAGGTGCTTCCATTCTTCCTCTGAATCAAATTTCATTTCAACGGTCGAGCGTTCGGATCCGGCAAAAACATTGACTGAAATGTTCGTCGTGTCCAATTCCGTACGTGCTATATCATCGGGAAAATAGATATTCATCTGGTAGTCAGCCGGCCGCCGCGCCGCTTTAAAAACAATACGATAGGTTGTACTGTCAAAAGTGATGATTGAATAACCATTCGGTCCGCCGTCATTCATCGTCGCATGGGGTATGCCCACCTCATCGATCAAACCACACCACCAACTGCCGGAGACGGTGGCATTAATAAAATGGTGATGCGGCTGTGCCCCTCTCCATCCAAATTTTTCATCTACAAACAGATGGACCTGTTCATGCAGGTGAGCGGAGATCGACAAAGTATGCGGGCGGTTTTCGATCAGACGGAATATCTCCTCCTTTTTTTCACAGGCAACGATCGGTGCGTGCATCATAATCACAATGAGTTTGTTTTCCGGTACTGTCGATAGATAGTTGCGGACAAAATCAATCTGGTTGGGGGTAAATCCGGGGCGATATTTCCCGCCTGGCTTAAAGAAAATATTGTTCAGGGCAATAAAAACAGCCTCCCCGTACTCATAAGCATAGGAGCTGGGGCCAAAATAATGTTCAAAGGTTTTGTCCCTTTCATGATTATCTTTCGCCTGATGGTCAGAGTCATGATTGCCAAAGATATTATACCAGGGGATGCCGATTTTACCGATACTTTGACTGATCTCAGCAAAGAGATTTGGATCGTCAGCGACAATATCACCTAAGGTGATGCCAAAGATCGCATCGGTACCAATACATTCCTCAACAACATCTCGGGTAATAAAATTCACTTCGCGCAGGCCGCGCGCCTGCGGATCACCGAATAGCAGAACCGAAAAACGCGCTGACTCGTTTTGCCGATATAAAGGAAAATCTATCGATTCCGGCCAGCCATGCACTGCAGTTTCTCCCTCACTGGTCAGAGAACTGAGCAGATAATAATACTGTGGGATCATATCCCCATTAAGTGGCACGGCATAACCGGCAGGTTTGATAACAAAAAACAGTGAATCATCGCTAAGTGGTAAGGTCCAGTTTCCTGACTGATTAGTTTCAACAACCTCCCGCCCGTTGGAGACAAGGACGCCTCCCATGCCTGTGTCCTCCTTGTCCTTCAAATTGTTTTTATTCAGATCTAGAAAGACCGTTCCTGTGACAGGATCTTGTGCAATACCTGGTAGTATCAAACCAGCGGTGAGTAAAGCAGAAACTATGCTTCTAATATTCATATAACAATTCCTGATTAGTATATTTTTATGTTAATTCGTGCATTTTCTTTTGTCATATTTCATTTTTCTTTGTTCTTCTACACCTCTGCTTTTTCTAACAAATCCATTATTTTCCGCTTACCTGTTTGGGCCACTAACAGTGGATCTTTTTTATATTCCTCTTCATTAAAAATTTCCAGTGATAGCGGGCCGCGGTAATCGATTGTTTTTAAATCCTTTAATAACTGAACAAGGGGAAGAATGCCATCTCCCGGATAAATACGGTGTTTGTCACCCAGCGCAAGCCGCTCCGGTTCAGGGGGCACATCATTGATATGAAAATCAGCGATAAATTTACCATTCAGATGTCTAATGCCGTTGAATCCGGAACCGCCGCGGTACAAATGAAAACTATCCATAATCAGACAGGCATCCGTATCATCAACATCGAGTGCGATAGCCGCTGCCTGCCCCAGGCGATGAATACCCTTAAAAAAACCGACAAATTCAAAAGCAGCAATGATGCCATATTCCTCGCGGGCAATTTTTAATAATTTTTTATAACGCTGGACCCCTATCATCAAATCGAAATCCTCCCGATCGGGTACAGGAATAGCAGCCACATACTTCGAACCGACGGCTGATGCCATACGCATTCTGTTTTTTGTCCCCTCAAGCGAATTTTCCCAAGCCTCTTCCTCCATCGGCATGCATCCCCAGAGACCAATGACATTTGGTACAAATAAACCCTGGTTACTGATGTCTAAACCAAGCGCCTTTAAATCACCGCCATCTTTCTCATATTTTTCAATCTCATCAATCCATAGTTCAATACCATCATAACCGGCTTTAACCGCTATTTTTATTTTATCTTCTAAAGGGGTGGGCCGGATGGTACTGGTATTCAAACAGATTGGCCAGGTACTTTTCCCGTTCTGGAAGGTATTTTTTTGTGCTGTGCACCCGGTAGATGAAGCAACCGCTAATCCGATCGATGATGAAATTTGGAGAAAATGTCTTCGTTTCATATTATAAGTCCCAAATTTTAATTATGTAGTGTCAATTATGAGTGGCCGGTTAAAACTTTAATCATTAGTATTTATCACCGGAATATTAGATGATTTAGATATTAAATTTACATAGAGTCTTGATTTAAAGAACTCACCCTAAAGTCCCTCTCTTGGAAAGATAGGGACTTTAGGGAGCCCCTTCTCTTTTCAAGAGAAGGGGTTTGGGGATGAGTTTTTAATTCTTAATTGAATCATTTTTTTTATACCGGACACGTAGTAATACACTAATTTTAATCATGTATAAAGGTTTGTCATTATTTAACCTGGATAATTTATCTCTCGCAGGGACGCAAAGTTTTTATCCACGGACTATACTATTTATTACAATTCATAAAAAAGACTAAATTTTTAAAATTCGTAAATAATTTCTCTGTGGCTTTGCGCCTCTGCGAGAAATTTTATACCTGGCTTAAGTAAATAGTCAATTTATTATATGGATAACAATTTTCCATCAAATCTCATTTCAAGGCCCGGCCGGCACAAAAACAAACGATGTTTGCAGCGGGTAAGCACAGGTACAACCAGAACTTGATTCCGGAATAGAGACAAGTCCGCCGGCTGGAATGATATTGATCCAACAACCCGGACGGTTTACCTTTGTTATAGGTGTACCGCTTTGCTGACCATCTTCCAGATTATACATCCTTGGATTGGACCCGCGGGCAAACAGGTTATGCGCGGAACCCGATAAACCGCCACAGCCATGGCCACCTCGGGTGAGATAGAGTTTCCCCTGATGACCGCTGTACAAATCAAAATTATGTGGCGGCAGATAAATGGTGTTATTGATGATGACCGGGTGCTGCCATTGTTCGCCATGCGAACCACCGATGGTAGCATCATCAGAATCAGTTTGCCAGCGCGTATTTCCGCCGCGAAAACTGTTCTCCCAGATTTTTTCCCCGGAGGCAGCGTCAAAGGCAAACAAGGCATAATTGACATACTTTCCTTTATTGTATGAGCCGGTAGCCAGAAGGACATTATCCGCATAGGAAAGGTACATGATCTGCTCAAAGGGAAAACGTACCGGTTTTTGCCAGGAAATTTTGCCGCTGACTTTATCCATTTTTATCAGATAGGTCTCTTTGCCGCAAAAATAATCCACACGCAGACGGCCATCTATATCTGTCACGGATTTATCATTCCTGCTTTCTACAAAATAAATATGATCTTCACCTACGGCAATCGTATTGTTGAAGACCACGCCATTTTGATAGGTCCAGTGTACCTTACCCGTGTGACGATCAACGGAGAAAAGATAATCACTAAGAACCATTTCACGAAAATCTCCTTCAAAATCATCACAATTAAAACGGCCAAGAATGGTGAAGGAAGCGCTATTTTTCTTGGCACTGCCGAAAATCTGGTTTCCGCTTACTGCGAGATAACCCCAGTTATATATGTTGCCGGTCCCGGAGTTCGGCATTTTTAATGTCAGGCGAACATTACCACTTTCAACATCCATCCCCCGGCATTCATCCGTAACCGCTACATAAAGCAAATCGTTTGTAACAACCATGTGTCCAAAATCCTTGAGCGCCCCCAGGATACGTGAATCCGGTATTTCACTTTCCCATAGTAAAGTGCCATTATATGCATCCACAACAATTACTCGGTTATCCGCAGGGATAAAAAGACGCCCATCATTAAAAAGCGTGGACATGGGCCGGCTGTGTCTGTTGATCATTTTACGCGGACCGGGTCTTCCAAACCACTGTATCTGCAGCGGCGCCTGAATCTGATCTATACTGGATGCGGTGTTCCCGGGGTTGGCATAAAGATGGGTCCACGAACCCGCATTCGGTTGCGCCCCCTTTTGCATCAAAGCCCAACGACCGCTCTCATCCGTTTTCCATTCTTGCTTAGAAGAATGGTTCGTCCAGTGGTTAAGGATATCCGGTTGTAATTGATCCGTTCCGATATAGGCGATACCACCATACGGTTTGAGCACACGGATCACTTCATCCGCTGGCGTAACGATGTTACCCTCTGTTTCAGGATTGCCTATTACAATTAGATTGGCAAATAATTTTGTATAGGGCAGCCTGTTTAACGGGCCATCCTGAATGGTTACCCGGGTCCCGTAAAGACCTGCCTGATACAGTTTTTCCCGCGCTATTTTCACTTTTTCCGGATCATCTTCAAGCCCAACGATCTGCAGATCAGTTTTCCGGGCAAGTTCATATGCCAGGCGACCTTCTTCTACATCTATGATCAGGCAATAGCCTTTATTTATTTTTGTACTTTTGATGATCTTATCGGCCGTATGCGAATACTTGTCAAAGAACCAGTTCCCGGGATATGGATCTTTAACTTTCTCAGGATTTATAAATTGAGGATCCTTATTTGTCTGCGGGGAGAAACAATATATTCGCCCTATATCTGTACTGACATATAAACGACCATCGGCACAGGCCAAACCATAAACTTTGCCTTCAACTTCGCCTGTCCAGCTGATTCTACCATCATCCGAATTAACCATATGAAGGGTACCATCACCCCCGACAAAAAGTGAGGATCCGGCTAAAATCATGGAATAGGTATTCTCTGCAGGCAGATTCCAGACGAGACTGGCTGTTGTCAAATTTGTCTGGCTGTTGCTGATTTCCTCTATCTTTGTTAATAGTCTTTCGATTTGGGCATCGATTTTCGGATAATTATTCTTCGGGGCTGTTTGCCGTTTCTCTCTCAAATCCCAAAGATCATCCGCCAGTTCAGATCGTTCCTTGGTAATTTCTTCCAAATTTTTATAATCCTGAATATATTTTTTTCGCCAAATGGCAGATATTCCTTCATCTGTTCGCAAATACGATATATTTTCTGCGATCAGCATTTGGAGACCATTGAAGGTTGCCATCTGGTCGTTTGTTTTATACCCCAGCATCCCCAGATCACCACCGCCATAAACCAGCGTATTGTCATTCAATAGAGCATAAGTACCGCCGTAATCACCTTCTAAAGTGCCGATTTCTTTACCGGTACGCCGGTCGAATATCTGCGGCGTTGTCCTGCCGGTTGGAATATACAATTTATCGGGTGAAGCCAGTAGAAACCCCTGAGGAGATAAATCAAGATTGGATCTTTTCCATACGATTTCGCCTGTCTTTGCGTCAACCGCATACAGCGAAACACCTTCATTCGGAAAGATACCGGCCCCAAAATAAGCGGTATTATCACATACAATAATACCTGTTCTCACCGGAGAGGTCGAAATCATACGCTCATTACCAATGATCAGCCGCTTATTGGAATTCGTATTAATTTTCCACTTAAGGGCGCCGTTCACAGAATTAAGCGCATAGACCTTGCCATCATCAGAACCAACCAGAACAAGATCTTGCCATAGGGTTGGTGCCAGACGGATCGGTCCCTCGCAGAAAAATGACCATTTTTCTTGCCCGGTTGCGGCATCAAGACAATATATTTTGTCGTTGGTACTGGACCCGAAATAAACCAAATTTTTCGTCGACACCACATGATAGGCCCGATCAAAAATCACCCGCGGTTTTAAATTGGCCTCCCGATGCCAAAAATCGGTTTTTGCAGGATCCGGCCAGGCGGGTTGTGGTTGGTTTAGTGCGGTATACTGCCACTGCAGATAGAGGGGCGCTTTAATCGGTTCAGAAGTGGTTCCGCTCCTCTCATTATCGTGCATATAGGTCGGCCAATCTTCCGCGTATACAAATCCAAATGTGGTAATAACGATTATAGCGATAGAATTTAAAAAATTAAAAATGATTGATTTTCTCAATAATAAACTCCTTCTTATGATAAAACCCATGGGAATAATTGTATGATTAGGTTGCGCTATAAATTACACCGCAAACCTAACTATCATTTTACCAAAATACCGGTTGTTATACAAATCAGATATTTTGGTTACATCCGTTTTAATTTTCCATCAAATGGGTAAATTTCCCCCTTACCCGTATCCATTTCCTGGGTATTGTTCTGGTACCTGATCCTGCATTTACCCCCGGAAAGCGATTTGATCGTCAGGCGTTTTAATTTATTTTCTTCCCAGTAAATGTCAATCTCAAAATTGCCACGTGCCTTCAGCCCCTTAACAAATCCTTTATTCCAGGCTTTTGGAAGCGCCGGTAATATATGTATCCCCTGGTTGTGGCTTTGAAGCAGCATTTCTGCAATACCGGCCGATCCGCCAAAGTTACCGTCAATCTGAAAAGGTGGGTGATTATCAAATAAATTGGGCAGGGTGGAATTCCTCAACAAGGCCAGCACATGCTTATAAGCACCTTCAGCATTCAACAAACGCGCATAAAAATTTATAATCCAGGCCCGGCTCCATCCTGTGTGCCCGCCGCCATGAGCCAGTCTTTTTTCGACGGTTTTTTGAGCGGCTTTAAACAGTTCCGGCGTTTCCGGGGTGATCTGGGTTCCGGGATGCAATCCAAACATATGGGACATATGCCGATGTCCGGGTTCTGCCTCTTGATAGTCCTCGATCCATTCCTGTATCGTGCCATCTTTGCTAATTTGAATTGCCGGTAATTTTTCTGAAACATTCTTTATCCGGGATTTTAGTTCCGGATCTTCACCCAGTATTTCTGATGCCAGAAAGCAGGCATTGAAAAGTTCTTTGATGATCTGGATATCGATCGTAGACGCATAGGTAAGCTGATGTTTTTCCTTACTGTCCGGCAATAGGAAAGCATTCTCCGGAGACACGGACGGTACGGTAACCCATTGCCCTTTTTTATTTTTAATCAGAAAATCAAGGATAAATTGAACGGCTCCTTTCATTATAGGATAGGCTTTTGTTTTCAGATACGATTTATCCTGTGAAAACTCAAAATGGCGCCAAAATGTGAGCGCCATCCAGGCACCGGCCAAAGGAGAGGTACCCCATTGGATGCCATCCATCAGTCCGGTGCGGCCGAAGGGATCGGTCACATGGTGCATGGTCCAGCCACGGGCATTATACATTTCTCTGGCTGTGACCCGCCCGGGTTGTAATAAGCCCATAAAGAAATTGGTCAGGGGCTGTACGGTCTCCGGTAAATTGCAGATATCAGCCGGCCAGTAATTCATCTGCAAATTGATATTTGTATGAAAATCGGAATTCCAGGGAGCCTCAAAATGTTCATTCCATAGGCCCTGAAGATTGGCTGGTAAAACACCGGGGAAACGGGAACTGCCCATCAGCAGATATCTGCCATACTGGAAAAACAATGCGATCAGGTGAGGATCTTCCATTCCACTTTTCACCTTTTCCAGACGAGAATCCGTCGGCAGGTTTATATCCGCACTACCACCCAAATCAATTTCTACACGATTAAATATCGCCGAATGATCGGCTATGTGTCTTTCTCTGAGCAATGTATAAGAATGAGACATCGCCTTTGCGATTATTGTCTCACAGTCGCGAACCGGATTAATGGATCGATCAAAATTCAGCTTCTTAATATTATAATCGGTTGCCGCCGTTAATATTAATGTTACCCTGTGCGCATTTTTTATAACCAGTTGATCATTTTCAGGATGTATTTTACCGCCGTCGGTTTGGGCAATCAGTTTCGCAGCAAATTTCATATGCGCACCACCGGGACCGCGCAGAGGATCAGCCTGATCAATAATCTGTCCGGTTAATAACAGCTCATTATCAGATACGGCTTGCACGACAGCATCCTGGTTTCTTTTCAGACCGACAGCCATGTTTATTTTAGAATCTTTATCGGCGGATAAATGTATGAGGATGACATTATCCGGCGCTGAGACAAATATCTCCCGTGTATATTCTGTATCTCCCACCTTAAATCTGACCAAATGTATGCCCGTAGACAAATCCAGTTCTCTTTGATAGTTAGTAATGGAATCTTCCTCAAATTCATAACCAAGTATCAAATCACCCAGTGTCTGGTAGGAACGGATACGGGGCGGTGTGCCGAGCAGATATTTTTCGGCCAGTTTCCGCGCTTTTGTATTACTTCCTGCTAATAATAATTGCTGGATTTCAGCCAGGTGTATCCGTGCGGCCGGATTATTATTATTGACAGGCTGGCCGGCCCACAGGCTTTCTTCATTCAGCTGAATTCTCTCTTTTCTTACCTTGCCAAATACCATAGCGCCCAATCGCCCGTTGCCAACCGGTAGAGCTTCCGTCCACTTTTGTGCCGGTTTCTGGTACCAGAGTTTAAGACCGGCATTTATATTCTGCCCTTCTTTAATACCCGTGCAGTTTAGAAAATTGACTACCAAGATAGAGAATATGAACCAATAATTAAATCTCAAATTAAACGACTCCCTGTTATCATTATTTCCGTTTCATACCATTAGAGCGATATAGATTATTAACCTCGTAGAGGTTTTATTATTGTAGAAAAAAATCGTAACCCCAAAATATATAATCCTCGTAGAGGATTTATTATTGTGTAAAGACGCCTGGTTTAATTACAATCTCTGATTTTTACAATAAATCTGCTAATACCACCAATAATGCATCCTCTACGAGGATGACGTATTGGTTTATGCACGTTTTGTTACAATAATTTATCCTCTACGAGGATACGACTATTGGATTATGGGCTTTTTCTAAAATAGCCTCGGATCGGATTACAATAAGTCAGGTGTTTTAGATTTCTTCAATATTTTTTTCTAATTAACAAGGTGGAAGGATGTAAAAAAGATTTTTTATCCTGTAATCCTGTCCGTTTTTGGGATCCAGACTTTGTCGAGATTATCCTGTCTAAAAACCTCCTTATTTAAACCACCCGCTATTTATTTATTTTTAGCCATACCCGGGACCGTGGATCCATATCAATGCTTAGCGAATTGTTTTTAACCGCAATGGGATCCCCGGTAAATCCATCAATGATATTTCCCCTAATCGATTCATTTAAAACAAAATTAATTGGGGCAGGGGTGCTATTATAATTATGTAAAACCCAACCGCTTTTGCCCAGCGGTTGCAGGGTTATCCGGGCAGGCGCTTCCAGTTCAAGTCCCAGGGGCGAATTAAACGCCTGGCGGATGGTATTCGCCCAGAAATCCGGTACTTCCAACAATCCCAGAGGTTTTGGACATAATAAAACCTCCCCAACCCGGTCAAAATCTGACTGTGAGAAAGTGTGTGTATTGATCGTATAGATTTTGTTGCCATCAAGCTCGTTAACAACGAAAAAAGGAATTTTATCTGCACCTGTGTTTGCCATAAGCAGTGCTTCCGCGGTTGATAATGACAGTTGTGATTCGAGATCAAGGCCATATTTTACATTTTCACGACGGCCGTTAAGTGACAGAGTATTTGCCTTTACCGGAGATATTTTTACCGGCCATTTCACCCCGGCTAATTCAGCCAGCTGTTTACCATCTTTTGCCTTTGCCAAAAAACCGGCTGTAAAAATTAATGTCGCATTTTTTGATAGTGATTTTTCAACCTTTGCCAGAATATCCGGATCGGCTGCTGCCTGTGTCGGTAGAAAAACAACCGTTCCATTAGCGGGATATTCGGAAAAAGGGACCAGGGGCACACCAAACATTCCAATAAAATCCATCAGATAGAGGTCTCCACCGGCATCGCTGTGTGCTGGTTTATAGGCATGGACACCATCCACCGGATTTTTTGCAACCGATTTCGCTAAATCCGCCAGGTTTTGAAATTGCCGGCGAAGAAAATGATGCCCTTTGTGGCCATTGATAAAATCGAAGTAACTGAATAAGACGACTTCCCTGGCCCCGGCCAGAACCGCCTGATAGGCCTGTTCAATAAAATCATGTTCATCACAATCACCATGATCAAACCAGGCGCCGGAGATCTTTCCACGGGATAGGGTACTTAACCATCTAAAATTTACAAATCCTTCATAAGGTTGGACAAATCCATAGCGCTGGGTGTATTGTCCGCGTGATTCGGTGCCTACCCAGACTTTATCAAACATTGCCGGTTCTCTGACCACATCATAGCCAAAGAGATGAAAACGGTCATACCATTGCGGATATTTAATAATCATCGTTATATCCGGGTTAACACTTTTAGGAACGCCGATCAGTATTTTTTCGGATATACCGGTTAACAGATCCATTCGATATTCTGACCAGCTGCGATCACCTTTAGCGGCTTTAGACTCAGCGCTCGTATCGCCCGTGCAGAGAAAATCATCGATTATAAATTCGTCGAATACTTCGGCAGATAGTCGCATCACTTTTTCCAGATCTGCTTGCGTTTTGGGATTTTGCCAATTAAACCAACCCAGTTCTGCTTCCTGACGCACACCAAAATCCTTCCCCGGTACGGTTGCAATACCACCGACGACGGCAATATTGTTTTTAAGAAAATGATCCCGTGCTTCTTCCAGAATGGTTTTATCAATAGTAAGCCCTGCCCGATAGGTTTCAATGTAGGCTTTCGTAATACCATTACAGCGAAAGATGGATATTGCTTCCCGACGACCGGCTTCATCCGATAAGAATTTTTGCACCGCCTGGGCGGTGATATAAATGCTGAACCGTAAATCATTGGTCCGCGTTTGGGCATAACTGAACAGATCGTCAACTTTTTCAGCTGGTGGGGTGCAGGCACCATTGAAAAAAGAAAAAAAGAGGACCACTAAAAAAAATCCGGTCATTTCTTTCTTATTAATCAGATGTTTCATTTTTACTCCTTTTTTAACGGTTAGTAGTGTCAAAAATTTTAATATGTTTTCCATTTTTAACTCATAATTTTTATTGGTTTAAAAAACATGCCTTTAGCCCCCTTCAAAGGGGGATTAAGGGGGATATAAAATTGGTTTATGTTATGTAAAAACAACCCCCTAACCCCCTTTACTAAGGGGGAATAGATTTTACTAAATTGAACAGAAAAATACATTCTTCGATAAAAATTACGTAATCTGCAACAGCCCCTACTAAGGGGGGATTAAATCACTGATTATATGTTACTTATAACTTAAACATTAATCCCCTCTGCTTGTAATGCTTTAAAAATTGCCACGATATTTTCATAGGGAATACCACTATCCAAATGGAATTGAAATTCAAGCGGGCCGGATTTATTTTCATTCAAACTTTTTTTAACCCAGGCCGTAATATCCCCGGGATTTCCGTTATTTAATAAGTGTAAATCAGGGGTTACATCAATTTTAATATCCGCTCCGAACAGTTGCCGGCATTGGGTAATATTCGTATTTGAACCTATATTGACAATTGTCACATGATGAACATTTTTCATTTGACCGAGAAGATGATCGGATTTTCCACAAGAGTGAATTCTTACCGAGCCAAATGTATCGGCAAGAATATTCATTGCCGGTATGGCCAGTTGTTCCCAGAGTTCTGCTGAAAAGAGACTTCCTGAACATTCCCCAATATGGATACCGGAGACGGGAAGTTCCGCTTTCTCAGAAAAAAGAGCAATCAAATGTTTATAAACATGAGCAATTTCCAGCACAATGTCCCGTGCTAAATCCGGATCCGAGAACGGTAGCGTAAAAAAATCCTCTCCGATTAATTTGTGAGCGGTTGTCAGCGGACCATGAATCGTGGCCCGCCCGGAACGATCCCAGAAAAAAGGAGGAAAAATATCTACGTTTTGATCCCGGTATTGCTTTTTGTACCTCTTAATTTGTTTTAAAAAAGTGCTGATCGGTTCGCGCTCTTCCCAGCAGATGTCTTTTAATTCTGAGATAATTTTTATTCCTTTCAGCGGCGTTATTGCAATGTCAGGATCCATATTCCCCGGCGTTTGCAACTCTGCACCCAGCGCCGATCCCAGTATCAGCTGTGGCTGCAACCCTCCAACCTGACGATAAGGCCGGGCCCGGTACTGTAACTGAACCAGATGGGCCTCCGCATTATAAATAGGATAGGGTGCATATTTTTCTTTACACCATTTGGCAATCAACAGGTCTTGCTGCCAGCGGTGTTCAGGATCAAAATAATAGTGGTCATCAAAAACAAAACCACCGTCCCTGTTCATCACCCCGACGGAAACACTACCACTCACTGATATATTTGAGTTATCTTTTTTTGACATGGTATCCTGTTTTAAAAAAATGCTCTTTGTTTTTCGCTTTTTACTCAGGGCCCTGACAGCGCGCCCCTACGTTACATATTACCCGCGATGTTCCGGGCACGGCACGCCGTGCCCCTACATATCCGGACATGGAAACCATGTCCATATACGCTTTTCGCTCTACGCTCCACGCCGTGTTCCTACCTTTATGCTATTGTAGCCTAAAACTTTGTTTTTTTAGCAAAATTTTTGGTACTCGAATTCTTCATTTCTCGCAGCGGCGCAGCGATATTTATGGAACACGGATGACGCAGATTATCCGGCGCAGCCGGACACTGATTAAAACTAAAATAAAAATAATTTTAAATAAAATCCGTGTAAATCTGTGTAATCCGTGGACAAATTCTTTTTTTTAATTGCAGCAATAGGCTGCGGTATGCATTAATCCGAGTGATCATGCCAGTGATCGAATTCATCCCTGATATCTTCCGGACTTATAAACTTTTTATAGATCAGCCGGGCAGTAAATGTATATTCCTGCCCTGCCTTGCAGTCCGGGATAATAAATTGAAAATCCCAGGCTGGATTTGGTCCGCCTCCTCCGGTTGGGGATTGGGAAAAGCGGATCAACTGGTTACCGGTTGTTGCAAACAGGTAGGCAAAAACCATCTGATGAAAACGCCCGTAATAAAACGATTTTTTGAACCGGAATCTTGAGTAATGATTGGCCAATGTGACGTTGAAATCCGGAGCAGCGTAAAGATTATAATGATCAATTTCACCGATATGTGTACTTTCTACGCCATGTCCGGGTGACCAGGCACCAATCCATTGATAGTTATCCTGATCATTTTCCCGGCCCCAAAAATATATTTTTTTATCCGCCGGTGCATGAATATAACTTGCCCAGAATAAGCCGGCGAAACCGTGAGGGAAAAAATCATTCGAATGGATAATGCATCGAAAATTAATATCGATGTAATGCGGGGGAACCATTTTGAATCTTGTCCAGCTTTCAACCTGGGAAAGTGGTGTTACCGGTTGATGTAATTCAACCTCGGAATCTGATATTTGTTTCAGTGATATGCGGTTTCGGCGCGGTTCAAAAAGCTGCACCAGACTATCACCATTAAAGATATGCTCAAGATTAAATCCGGCATAAAAGGGAACGAATAGTGTGGAATCCTGTAATTGGTGCCGTAATTCTGAAATACCATTATAACCGGCACGATGATTAGAACCATAGGAAAAGTTATCGATAAAGACGGCTTTCAAATCTCCCTGTGCAATCAATATAGGTTGCCCATTTTTTTGCAATATTTCTGCCAGAGGAGAATCTTTGTCCAGGAATCGGGCGATGAATCCAAAATCACCATAACCATTTTCCACTTTGAGCAGCAGGTTATTCCTGCCCTTTTTTAGCGTAACCGGAATAAAATCATTATCCCTTCTTAACTCCCGGCCTTCTTTAGGATGGATCATGTGGATTCTCTGACCATTGAGAAAGACCTGGATACCGTCATTGCTGCCAATAGAAAGGATCTTTTTTTGTTCACTGGAACAATAGATTGTGCAAAAGGCATAGACAACGATTTGCTCATCCGGACTAAAAATATCACCCAGGGGAATCTCTTTACTCTTGAACGGGTAAAACTTCCAGGACCGTTTGATATTCAGATTGGGATAGGACACGGCATTGCCGGCTTCCGGTTCACACCCCTCTTCTCCGCCTGCCGACTGTAAATAATCGGTAAAGAATCCGGTACAGCGCTCATCATGCCGGAACGATTCCGGCTGGCAGCCCGTGCAATTTGGAAATGGTCCTAAAAGCAGCCAATCCTGTAGATATGTTTGTTCATTCAGATTATCCATATGATAGTTTATCTTTACTGCATTCCGCATACAAGAGAAGATACCAAGACAACCGACGCTTAGAATCAGTCCGCACCTCAGTAAAATCATTTTCTTTTTAAGCATTATTTATCCTTTTTGTTATCAGGACAGGTTTCGGACATGAAAAATAAATATTCCTGTTGGTCATCCTGAGCTATTCTTGAACCACAGAGCACACGAAGATATTTTTATTGAATTTAAATAAGAAAAAATATTAGAATTAGAGGGGAAATTCTAATACAAATATACTCTAACTTATTGTTATTATTAACTCTTCGTGACCTTCGTGATCTTCGTGGTGAATAACTCAAGTTATTTATAAACATTGCTTCAAAAATCGTTATTCATTAATCCTGGTTCATTATTCAAAAAAATTAATTCCAAATATTGAAGATGAACAAGTATTAATTATAAGCTCCATCCTTCCCGGTATTGCCGCCCGACATAGGCATTGGCATTGACATCATTGGTGACCCGCATATTTAAACCGTCCCACATCAGTCTTTTATTTGGAAATCGAACGGCAAGATTACCCATCAGTACCATTTCGGAAAGCGGTCCGGAATAATCGAAATTGGAACTGGCCGGTTTACCCCCTTTGCAGGCTCTGACCCAGTCTCTTTCATGTCCCCCCGATCCTTCCGGTATCCGCTCAATGGTTGCTACCGGTCTTTTGTATTCTTTCATTTTTGTTTCAGGAATAAGTCGTGGATTTTCTCCGTAGCAGCCGGTCATTATTTTACCTTTATCACCAATGAATAAGAGACCACCATCATCATCCCCCATCCGTCGTCCTTCCTCGAGTTCATCCGGTCTTGGTGGCATCAAACCACCATCCCACCAGGTCACCTCCACCGGGGGCATATCCCCACGGGCAGGAAATTTATAGCGCACAATGGTCGACCGCGGATATTGTTCATTTTTGGGTTCGGTATACTTCCAAAAACCACCCCAGTAGGTAGAGATATTACCTTCCACACTGACCGGGTGTTCCAGCTTAAGCGCCCAACACATCGGGTCCATGATATGGCAACCCAGATCACCCAGTGAGCCGGTACCAAAATCCCACCAGGCGCGCCAACTTTCTGGTAAATAGTCCGGATGATAAGGCCGCATAGGCGCTGGTCCAATCCAAAAATCCCAGTCGAGTGTTGGAGGAACCGGCGGTGTTTCCTGCGGTCGATCGACTTCTACTCCCTGGGGCCAGACCGGACGATTCGTCCAGGCGTGTACTTCACGAATGGGCCCGATGGCACCATCCCATATCCACTCGCAGAGAATACGGGCGCCATCACCGGAGTGACCCTGGTTACCCATTTGTGTCGCTACCTTATATTTACGGGCAGCCTGGGTAAGTACCCGGGCCTCATACACCGAATGTGTGAGCGGCTTCTGAACATATACATGTTTCCCCAGCTGAATGGCGGCCATGGCAATAACGGCGTGGGTGTGGTCTGGCGTGGCAATGATTACGGCATCGATATCTTTCTGTTTTTCTAACATGATTCGAAAATCATGATATGGTTTGGCCTTTGGATAGGTTGGGTAAACCGGTGCGGCATAGGCATCGTCGATATCACACAGGGCGACAATATTCTCGGCCTCACAGGCTTTCAAGTTATTTTTTCCCATGCCGCCGATACCGACACCGGCAATATTAAGTTTATCACTCGGAGCGGTGTATCCAATGCCACCGATCACATGACGCGGCACAACCATAAAAGTCGCGGCTGTTGCCGCTGTCCCTTTCAGGAAACCACGCCGGGTGACATTCCGGTCTTTAGATTCAGAATTTTTACTTTTTCCCATTACAACCTCCTCATTATATTTATTTTAGAGTTCTGAAAAATATCGCCATTCGTCATTGCGAGCGTTAGCGAAGCAATCTCATAAACCTATTAATTACAAAAGATTGCTTCGTTCGCGCACTCACTCGCAATGACGAGTATGATAAATTCAATAGAAACATTAGAATACATCCGTGACTTCTGTGATCTCCGTGGCTAAGAAATAGATAGTTTCATTTTTTCACTTATAATGATACTGTAGATTTCTCAGCCCTTTTCCAGCAAAATAATCTTTCAGGGTTTGTATGGCTTCACGTGCGCAGCGCGCGAACATCGCTGCATTATCACCGGCAATGTGCGGGGTAATCATAACATTGTTCATACTCCGGAAAGGATGATCCGGAGGAAGTGGCTCTGATAAAAAAACATCCAGATACCCCGAAAAGCGGTTTTTTTGAAGTTCAACAACCAGAGCCTCTTCGTCGCACAATTCCCCCCGGGCAGAGTTAATAAAAACGGCCCCATCTTTTATTAAGGCAAAATCCCCGGCACCTAACAGGCCTCTTGTCTCTTTTGTGTGCGGAAGGTGAAGCGAAATAACATCCGCCGTACTTAATAGATCTCTTAACGGAACTAATTGAACACCCAGACTTTGTGCTCTATCGTTTGAGCAGTATTTATCATAGGCTATAACGGTTGCGCCTAATGCGTTGAAATAGTGGGCCACATACCAACCGATCCGTCCCAGGCCAATTAACCCGACTGTACTTTGACAGAGTAATCCCGCACGGTGTCTCGGTTCTGCCCATGGAGATCCATTTTTGAGCAAATGATCAAAATGATGCAGCTGACGGATACCCATCAATGCGGCCGTTATCGTCCATTCGGCCACGGCGATTGTATTGGCATTGGATCCTTCGGTAACAGTGATACCTGCCGCCCTGGCCGTATCCACCAATTGCTCACACCAGTGTGACAGGCAAATAAGCTCAATCGTCCCAACAGTCCGAAGGACATCCACCGTTATTTCGTTGGTTCCCAGACCATTGTGTGATAAAATAGCGGAGCAACCGTTCATCCGCTCAACAAGTTCATCCGCTGACAGGGGCGCTTCCCGGCTCCCTTCCGACACCACCTCAGCAAAGGATCTGAGAGCGGCTTCGTTATCCTCATCCATATATAAAGAATACGAGGATCCGAGACGGTGAATATACACTTTTGGTCTTGACATTTTATGATTACTGTCCATTATTATCTGAAATGGTTTTGTCGATCACGTTGCTGCTGTTGGGATGAAGAAAATGGCAAATAAATATCGATCATATTTTCTAATGATAAAAGAATATACGTTTAAGAAAATATAAGGTCAATTAGAGTCTTCTTGAAGCAAAATTTATCCAATATATGGATGTATGTATAAACAAAATACTCTGCATGATAGAGTGCTTTTTTCCTGGTTAACACTATGGTTACCTGTGATAATTGTTAATGATTAAAGTTTTGACCGGACACTCATGAAATTATATATCTCAGTTTTTATATTTTTATTAAACATTGAGGATTTGAATGACCAGTCTATCCGCAGTCAACTGCAACGCTTTATTATAGTTGGATTCTTCAAGCAGGTATAATATTATACAATACCTTCCGCCTTTCTAGAATGCTTATCCTGCCAATCAAGCGGTAGCTAGTACCTCAATGATTTTCGAGCAGCCTCCATCGCGCAAATACGCGGCATGGTCGCCGATATTTTCAAATTTCCGTCCGACTATTTCGGAACACTCGAATTCAAAGTCGGCACATTTAAAAAATTTCTCAATCACTGCCAGTGCTTTGGGATTATTAAAATCAATTTTGTCGTTTCCTTCCTGGTTACTATTCATTCCGAGGATCCATATTGCCGCTCCCAATGCTCCACAGGCACCTCCGCATAAACCGATTCCACCCGCAAATCCCGCTGCCATTACCGTATGCATGTCGGATTGGCCCATTTTTTGTGCCAGCATTGCCGCACAACTTACCGGAGGGGGGGGCACCTCGACAAGTTTGTCGGAAAGAGCGGTATTTATGTCACTGAATGCTACCTGCGCATATTTTGCGGCCATGCGCATGCAGCCGATAGTTCCGCCTTTTATAAGGAAATATGTAATCATTTGCATCGTTGATGATGACTTGTCTATATCAGTTATTTCGAGGCAATTTATATTGTTGTTGCTGGCACGGAAAGACTCCACAAGCCTTTGTGCTGCTAAAATTGCCTTGGTTTCAGCTTGCGGGCCCGGGCCAAGAAGCCTATACGTTTGGGCTCCCGCGGCAAACGTCGCGCCCCAAATCATGCCGCATTGGTAGCCATGTTGCATTATTCCGCCCGCAAAGGGCATGGAAGCCTGTTCCTCAGGTTTCAACGGGTGATAATATGCGTGGTTGAGAACTCTCAACAATGTTTCTGATCATGACCCGACTTTAAGAAATGTACGTACTGTTCTCATCGACGATATAGCGGCACTACGGTTTGTCATTTCAATTCCTCTTATTTTATCAGGATTTGTTATTATTTCCCATAGTGATGACGACTTTTCTCCTGGGACTTAAAACACATTTATAATCTGAAACCGGTTTATCAACCTCACAACTGTAAGTACATTACTCTCCATGATAAAACGCAATAATACCGATGGTGTTGTTAACGCTGTGAGCAAGGGCTGCCGGCCAGATAGACCAGCAACCCGCGAGAGTAACCGCCCCGAAGACCAGACCGCTAAATGTCGAGCCGGCGATTCCTGTAGGGCCTTGATAGGCGTGGATCAGACCAAACATCACCGCTTGAAACGCAAGTGCAGAAATTTGCCCCGTGCGTGAGTCGCCAAGTACGAACGAGATTCCTCGTCTAAAATAAACTGTTACATGTGCCTGCATGGGTATACTGAATTTTGTTCGATGATTCTATTCATAGATCTTCTACAACCTCTATCATCTTCTCATAGTTCCTTAATGCTAAGGTGGACAGTTCTCTACCATAGGGACAGGCAGATGGCATCAAGACAAATCCGCGACCGTTTCCCGACGTTCCCTCGGCGATAGCATACCTGACCTTTTCGGCGAATTTATCGGTCGGGAGGTTCTCGATATCGCTGACTTCAAGATTGCCGAAGAGCACCATGTCTTTGCCATACCGCTCGCGGACGTATTTCAGCTCAACGTCGCCTTGCGGCGGCGGTTCAATGGGGTCGAGTCCATCGGCACCCATGGCGGCAATATCGTCGAGAATCGACTTCAGGTTGCCGTGGGAATGGATGCGGGCGTACCCGGCATGGCGGTGAATCGCCTCAATCATAGGCGTTACATACCGACATACATACTCGCGAAAAAGCGGCGGCGGCAAGTGGGGCGGGGACGCGTACTCAGGGCCATAGATACGCCACAGCCGTCCCGGAAGTGCCTTGGCAACCGCTTCTGTCTTAGCCCACAAGTTTGACGCGAAGCGTTCCAGCAACGCATGAAAGAGCAACGGTTCCGTCATCGCGATCACCGTGTATATGCCCATGTCAAACAGGGAAGCGGCCAGACAAAGCGGATCGGGTGTATCGATCATCACAATTCCCGTCTCTCCTAATTCCGATTCCGTATTAAGCACAGAATCGATCTCGGAGGCATCATCGGCGCTGGCAATAGGAATCTCAAGGAACGCACGCAGGTCGTCAACATCCTTCAGCAGAGGCTCCTCCGTCCAGACCGTGTTTACATTCGGATCTCTGCGGGTTCGGGATGTCAGGGTGCGATCTCCGATTGAAATGCGACGTACGGTGATTCGGCTTCCACTGTGTAGGTGGGTTTCCGTCCGCGCAAGCGACTCGACGGGATCGGGCAGGACTGAATCGAAGGCGACACCGCGCATGACAATGCGATCAGTCTTTTCTTTCGTCAACTTGATGAGAGGCTGCCATGACGGATGGGAATAGATATTGAATGGATCATTGTCATGAGGATTCTCGTCGAGGCCATTAAGTTCGTAGAAGGAAACCGCCGGGCGGTCAACCCACTCACCACGTAACGTAGCCATCAGTCTTTGGCGTCGGTTCATATATTCCTCACATCAAACGGTTAGCAATTAGTGGCGTCAGGAAACTTGCCCTGATTAAAGTAATGCCGCAACTGGAGGGTCCCGTTACATTGCTCCGTCAGACATTAATTTGGTATATAAAATAAATCGCTATTGAAATATCAAAATCTTTTTAAATCTTTCCACTTGAAGGTCCATTCAGGAGTATAAAGATTATCAGTAGATAAAATTTTATACCAAGGACTAATGGAATCATTTTCTATGTTTTTTAGAATATGAATCTCTTGTGCTGGCATATAGCTTTGAGCCATCATAAAAATTTTCTCCCCTAAAAATGGATTAACCGCCAAATCTACAACGATAACGCCATGCCCAGGAAAACCTCCTTGTAAAAATACATCGCCTATCTGCAAGTCTTTTATATCTTTTACATTTTTCATTTCTTTTGCAAGGGAGTAGCTTCCAGAATAGGTAAAAACAGTCATCAGATATTTTCGGAAATTTTTATAAGAAATATCATAAGCGGCCAGTTTCTCCCACTTTACTTTATTATTATTTATAATTGGTCTTAAACCATTTACCCAATCTTTGAAAAGTGCTCTATCACCGCTAGTAAAATTAAACGAAATATTATCATATTTTTCCAAAGAATATAAGTATTCAGCATAAAGCCGGATAATTGCATCAGCACATTGTTGTAAATCTCTATCTCCAACATCTATATCAATGATTTTATAATGAATATCTTGATTTGATTTCAATGTATTGTCAAAAAGGTGAACTTTGTCCTGATTTATCTTCAATGGTAACTGTCTTAACCATTCCTGAAAAGAATTATGGCTATATTCTAATCTCTGATATCCCTCAGGTAAGGGTATATTTGAAATCTTGTAATAGTCTGCACTATAATTTTCATCGAGCCAAAGATAATTAATAGCAGGTTGGCAATATATTTCGATGAAGAAGAGGAAAAGTATTAATATAGTATTGTTAAATATGCACATTTGTATTCATCGTTATTAACGTCAATTATAATTAGTCGGACTAATCGTCATGTTAAAAAATTGTAATCATTATTGATCGTTAGGATACTTTTTCGCAATCTGGTATGCAATATTGCCATACGCTATGAACATTTCACCGCTACCCGGTTTTGTCACGGTTTGTCATCTGTGATAAATTGCAGCGCATAGAGTTTTGCATTGTTCACAATCGTTGTTTGTCATCAATCAACCGGTTCTTCAGTTTATCGTATTTCACATCCTGGACCGCAACATCATCATCAATGGCAAAACTGGCAGCAGTGGCAGCGCTCTGGCCCAAAATCATAAATACAGGTTCCATACGGATAGATCCAAATGCAATGTGTGAGCTCGATACACACACAGGAACCAGCAGGTTTTCGCACTCGTTCTTCTTCGGAACGATGGAGCCGTAGGCGATCTGGTATGGTTTCTTTGGATGAACACCGATGTCACCCTCATTCTGGACGAAACCATCAGATGTGACGTATCGCTGCACATTATGTGAATCCATTGTATAGGATCCCATGCCAATGGGATTGGGAACCTGGCGTTTTCCCTGTATATCATTTTCTGTTGTCACATACTCTCCGATCATACGACGCGCTTCGCGGATATAGAGCTGATGAGGCCAGTATCCGTTATCGATGAACTCATCTTTGGACAAGCCCCACTTACTCATACGATTTCTGATGTTTTCTGGTACTCGGGGATCGTTCGCTAAAAAGTACATCAAGCCCTTTTGATAGATCTCATGATTTTTTATAATCTCCCGGCGGCGTTCGTAAGAGCCCTCGGGATAGTCATAGTTCATACCGATATTGTCGGTGCTAAACGGACCATGGTTGTTTGTGTCCGTCTTCCGGTTTGGGATTGGGTCAAATTTCTTGAAGACATCTTGCCAGCCTGATTTCAGAACGCGGAGAAGTAGTTCGTATTGTCCCGGGTCGTATCCTGCAGGTTTGGGGAAGGGAATCCTGTTATCCGGATGGTCGGTCAGGCACATTCGGAAACAGTATGCCTGTACTCTGTGGTCACCCTCTCCCTTCTTGCCCGGATCTTCCGCCGAGATTCCGGGTAACAGACCGCTGGTGGGATCACCCGGTATGACGTAGGGTGAGATCTTGCTGTTTCCAAAGTGGTGATCATGATGGAGAATGCCAACCTGGATGCCGTTCCAATTTTCGCTATAGACACTGTTAGCTTCGCGACCCACGTGATAGCTGACGCCTCCCGCCGCCATCAGGTCACCTTCGTAGGTCGCATCGATGAACACCTTGCCCCGGAATATCCTGCCGCTGAGAGTAGTAATGGAGTGGATGCGATTCAGGTCTTTTTCGACGCCTCGCTCCCGGTTCAGCCATTCGTCGCGGTAAACATTAATCTTATGTTCGCTGATGAGATCATCAAAGACCTGTTCGGCAACATGCGGTTCGAATATCCACATGGTGCGTTCTTTTCCATCCATCGCAGGAGAACCTTGCCCGCGATTGCCGTATTCTGATCGCTTCTGCCATTTCCAGGCTTCCGGCTTTTCATAATACCACCATATGCGTTGATAAAATTCTCGTGAGAGTCCACCGATGACTGAATTGTTACCGGTGTCTGTCCAGCCGAGCCCCCCGGATGACAGCCCGCCCAGATGTTTGTCAGGAGAGACAACGATCACCGACTTGCCCATACGTTGCGCCTGAACGGCCGAGATAACGGCAGCAGATGTTCCGCCGTAGATGACGATGTCAGCTTCGAGAACTTCGTGATTTGTCTGTGTGGTGACACACCCGGTGCAGCCGAGTAATGCGATAGCAAAAAAGATTATTAGATTTCTCATGTAATAGGTTCCTTTGCCCAACGGTTGGCGTCCGGCTTCGCCGGACTTCGCCGGATCCGCGTTAAAGCGCATGATAGGTAAACCTTTATATTATATAGGGATAGATGCTTCAAAGAGTACTTTAACTTTGGAGAGTCTCGTTTTTTTCTTCACTCTCCACAAGTCATAATTCTGCTGCATATTTAGCCATAGTTCGGGTGTTGTACCAAACGCCTTTGATAATCGAAGTGCCATTGAGGTACTTATACCTGATCGCCCATTTATTAATTCTGATAATGTCTTTCTCGTAATTCCAAGGGACTCGGCAGCATTGGTGACCGTGAGTCCCAATGGTTCTAAATACATCTCTTTCAGAACTTCACCAGGGTGAGCTGGTTTATACATATTTTATCTTCCTTTCTAAGCTAATGATAATCTAAATAATCAAGATCATAGACATCACCATCTTCAAATTTAAAGATGATTCTCCAATTTCCACTCCTCCTAATAATGAAAAAGTCTCTCCTACCAGCTACCGGAAGCACCACCACCGCCCGATGATCCGCCGCCCCCTGAAAAACCGGAGCTACCGGAACTCCAGGAGCTGCCGGAACCGCCTGAGGACAGCTTGAAGCCGCCGATAGAAGCGCTTCCCTTCGTGCGCAAATCTTTTTTGGCCTTCTTATACCAATCGGTATTTTTAAGTAGTAATTTTGCCACAGGGAATGCAATGATATAAGTGATAAGACATGCTAAGGCGCCCCCGGTGCCCAGAACAATGATCGGGAATGTGGCCCAGAATGGGATAAGAAAAAAGTAAAGAAACCAGCCTACACCTGGCGTGAGAACACCAATCACCGTAAAGAGTCCGATAATGCCGAAAATAAAAGCGCCCATAAGAATGCGTTCTGTAATCGAAAGATCAGGCCCTTCAAAGTCCAAACCGTACGACTCTGCTGATGTACTGGTTCTACTTTCTATGTCCGCCAGTTCACCACCTTCCAGCACATCTATAACGGCCCTGATCCCATCGGTAATTCCGCCATCATAGTCTCCATTCTTGAACTTGGGAGTCATAGCGAATTGAATGATTCTCCCCGCCATCGCGTCAGTGAGTGTTGCTTCAAGTCCGTAACCCACTTCAATGCGCATGCGCCGGTCATTGGGAACGACCACCATCAGAATGCCGTTGTCCTTATCTTGCTGGCCGAGCTTCCATGCGTCGAAAACCTCAACGGCGTATTCTTCAATACTCTCCCCGTTAATCGTGGGAACGGTGAGAATAGCGATCTGGTTGCTTGTGCGGTCCTCGTGCTCCTTCAGACTTACGGTGAGCGATTGGCGTGTTGTCTCCGAAAGAATTTCTGCGTTATCGGTCACCCGACCGGTCAGATAAGGAATATCCGCTGCTGAAAGAAGGGTATCGGTCAGAAGCATTAACAGCAGCAAAAAGAATGTTGTCTTCATACACCCTTCTCCTCGATGATTTCATCGGATAGTTCATTTTCATTTTTGCCCGATACGTTAGTTCCCAGAGTGCGGGAAAGCTGTTCCAGACCGGCTTCAAAAGCCCCGCTGATTTCGTTCCGTTTCAAGAACATGGTCATGGCCGTAATTATACTTTGCATAGCATCCTTGGGTAATTGATCGCTTAATCCCTTATCGGGAAGAATAACGACTTTTCGTTCGAAGAGACTGACTAGTACAAGGATGCCCGTCCGTTTGCTGGTAGCGAACAACTCGCGGGACAAAAACAGAGATTCCGCGTATTGCCGGACTTCCACTTCGGTGCGAAAGGCGGATAGAAATTGCTTGGCAAATCCAGGTATTAGCAAAGTCAAAAGCGCAAAAACAGCGCCGCCAGCCAGAATTCCGGCCACCGAGATAAGCACCGTAACCCCTGGATACCAGTCGTAAAATAAAAGATTCAGAATAAAAATCAACAAGCCGGTAACGGACGCGCCCAATGCAAAAGCTTTCCAGGGCAGTTCCGCATAAATATCGCTGCGTTGGATGAGAGCCAGGACGATCTGGGTATTCGTACGTTTTTCCACATCGGCTATATGTGTGTCAAGCCGGTTGCGGTCATGATCAGATAAAATCCGCTTCATTTTATTATGTCCTCGTAATAGGTGTTATTTTTAATAGACTCACTCCTCCGCCGCTTTGTCTGAACCCCGGTAGAGTCTTTTTTACATTTTAACCCAAATCTTCTCCGGTTTAGAAAAAGATAAATAACGATTTTTCTAAAACTCAAAAGTAAAGTTGATTTTCCGGATGGCCAGCAAGCGCTGAAACAAGCAGTCTTCATCGCATATAAAGTGCTTTCTTAATAGCAATAAAATTGCCAGCCTGTAAGCGGACAAAATACATACCGGTTGCAACCGTCTGTCCTTGATCATTTTTACCATTCCATTTTATCGAATATTTCCCACGCGGCTGACTACAATCTACCAAGATTGCAATTTTCTGCCCAAAAACGTCATAGACTTCAACGGTGGTTTTTGACTGATTCTCAAGAGCGTAGCGAATAATCGTCTCGGAGTTGAATGGATTGGGGTAATTTTGGAATAGATTGGATTGAGTCACCATGGTTCGATCCTTTGTTTCAACAAAAGATCCGGCAAACAATTCAGCAAGCGGAATTGAAAAATAAATCCAATCTTTGCCGCCATTGGTCGGGAAAACCACGTCCAGGACATCACTGAGGGGAGTGCCCGTGCGGGGTACCGAAATACCAAATCCTGAATATTCGATATGGTAGCCCTGAAAATCAATTTGGATCGAATCCACAGTTGTAAAACCATCATTTGCAAGCAGGTAAATCAGGCCGGTATCTCCCAACAGAAAGAAACGCTCGTTCCAATCCTGGAAGATTCGGCTATACCATCCGGCGGCATTAGTCATCTGTCCGTCGAAGATCGTCTCGCCTTGAGGTGAAAAAACCATATGTCCATGATGAAACATGCCCCCGGTGGATGAACCCACTTTAATGAAAAGCACGTGTACATTTCCCTTTGTGTCTATATACGCATCCTTTTGAGCATTACACACGACATTGAGGAATTCTTCTGTGGGCGGTTCCTCAACAAATGCCATCGCCGTAAGGGGCGCCTCGGTGGATTCCGCATGCCAATAACGAAAAGCGTTAAAGACATAATCGGCGGCGTTTTCAGGTTTTTCGTAGTTTAGAGCTTCCCAGAGCACATCACGCGTGGAAACCAGCGAAAATCCGCCCTGTGTTAGTGGAAATATGTATGTGTAGCAATAACGAAAATCCAGGTTGGTTTTCTTGTACGTCCAGTTTTGTTGCGCGGCATTGTAATATGACCAGCGAAAGGCACCTCCCGGTTCGCTGCCACCTTCGCTGGATAGCACACAAATATTACCGATACTGTCAATACCAGCGGAATTATATGGCCAATTCCCTTGAATCTGGCCATCTATTTCCTGCTCGCTAACATTCCAATTCTCTCCTGCCAGTGTCAACGACCACATCCTCGCTTTACCCCCTGGCCAACCGATGATGTGCAGCGTGCCGTCCGGCGCGGCCAAAAGATTCACCGGTTCCCGGCCAGCTACACCTTGAGCAATCACGTTCCAACCGTCTGAGGAACGCTTGGCCACTCGCCATTCCCGCAGAAAATACCCACCACCTTCAACGGTATAGGCGGTGAAAACGCCGTCCTTTGTTCGGACAATACGACATTGATGTCCACCCCAGGCATTGCCGCCATCCCCTATCGCCGCACTGTCACTAACAACCTCAAAATCAATGGCGAGGGGATTGGGCTGAGAAAAGCAATCTCGACCGGCAAAAAAATATACTATAAAAATTGCGATCAAAATGAACCGTTGCATAAATAGGATCGATTTCATATTTCACCTTTTAAAGATTTTCAAGATTAAAATACTAACCAGGATTTATCGTGTATCTGGATCTAGCACCTATGCATTTAATAGATATAAAAATTCATATTACCCACCAGTTACAAATTGCAAAGCATAGAGTTTTGTATTCTTCAGTTCAAGTTTCAGATTGATGACGGTACCGGCTGTGCTACTCACATCCGACTTGCCTTTCCAGGTAACAACGTACCCAACATTATCTGTGCCGATGGGATCGCAATCTTCCATGGAAAAACCACTGATCGCCTGACCGTTCTCATCGGAGATTTCAACGCGGGCTGATCCCTCAGCGGAGATGTTCAGCACCAACTTGTCGCCTTCAAAGACCAGCGGTTTGGTCACCACCGTTCCGGTGGCAGAATCTGCGTCCAGAGAGACGAAACCATCCAATCGCTGCTTGAGCATCAAAAGACGGTCGTGAATGCCACCTTCTCTTTCCTCGCCGCCATATATAACGCCACCATGCACGGTGAACCGAACCGTGCCGAAATGCCAAATTTCATCACCACGACGAATTATTCCCTGCTCGGTCAGAGCCTCTGTTACTTCGTAATCATCCATTTCCCAGCCCGGAGCAAAGTAGTAAGGGAACTCATACCGTTTCCAGTTCACACCATCGCGGCTGACCATCAGAAAGCTCCCGGGACGGATATTCCCATCGGCGATGTACCGCCACGGAAAAGCCAGGTAAACGTCCGGCGCCCAGGCATATTTGTGTGCTTTGAACCGGTAAACCTGTCCTCCTGTATCGATCAGTGGTAGCTCTCCGCTGACGGGCCTGGCCAGAACCATATCACCGAGGTCGGGGAATTCGACCCGTTTGAAGGGCCAGGGTTTGAGGAATTCAGGCATCGTTATCTGCACCGTTCGGCGCCGGTAACCAGTATCAAATGCGGCGCGGATATAGCCGCGGTAAAGACCCCGCTGATCGTCCCAGTAGAAGGATATGCTACCGTCCGGATCAATTGGCAGTGAACATGTCTCGTTCCGGCGCCAGCGAATCCCATCTGCTGAAGTGTACACATAGTAACCCCAATACATATGCCAGCAGGCATACTTGTATCGTTCCTCAGGATGTGCCGCCGGGTTGGGGTCTTTGATCACCGATCCCTGGCAGGCATTGAGGAGAACAATATTGTTCTTTGTTGAACCACCCCAACTTTTTAAACCCAGTACCGGTTTGTCCCAGTTGATGCCGTCCGTCGAGGTTGCATAACAGACAGCATGTGGCTTGCCACCCCACATCCCACCATTCGTATACAACATGCGGATCTCATCGCCCTCGTCCCAGAAGCTGCATATGTCCGGAATCGTCGATCCGAAACGCGGTGTGGGCTCCCAGGGCCTGGTGTTGTGAAAGTTGGTGACCACGTACGACACCGGCTTGTTAACTGTCAGTACAACGTTCTCCATCTTCTCGATCAGGGCATCATCTATAAAGACATGCTTGCGCGACATTAGGAGAATTGGATCCTTAGTCAGATTCTTCGGACCAAACAAGAGTGGCGGACCGTTTGCCTTGTTCGTCTCTCTGGGCTTGACTGCATAATTACGTGAAAAAGTGCCGGGAAGGGGGAAGTCACTCAAATAACGGACCACATCGGAGATTCGCATCTCGTCCAGTACGCCCTGGAGATTATTATCGATAGTTACCCTGGCGATTCGACTCATCATCGGTAGAAATCCGCCTTTGTCCGGCAGCGGTTGGAGTTTACCGTCCACATAATGGCGCAACTGACGCTCGGTGGCAGTATAGGTAAACGCATAATGATGCCAGTCGCTGTCGTTCAGCCGCGTATCGTCGCTGGGAATCGCCAGCTCCAGATGAAACTTCCGGGTTGAGTCGTCCTCAAGAATCTTGCTTAAAAGGACGAACCGGTTTCTCCCCGCATCGAGCATTAGTGCGTTGACCATATGTGCTGTCCTGGGGTGCCGCTCGTTACGAATCTCGAATACACTGGCTCTGCTCTCCATCTTCCCGGCGGCCTTGTACCAGAACTCGATGGTCCAATCCATATAGCCAATGTTCAATCGTTCCGGCACGTAGGAATCCCGATCTCTAAGGAATTCATTGGCATAACGTTGTCTGTTATCCGGCCATATGACCTCACCTTTTTCACCTACAGGTAGCCGGAGACCTCCGCCGAACTTGCCCTTCACCAGGCCATACAGGCCGGTTTGATGGAGCGGCTTGACGTCTGCAAGGGCGCCGTTGGTTATCAGACCGCTTTCGGCGTCGCTACCTTGGGTACCGTCCTGAAAAATGCTGATCTCTCTTCCTTTCTTCATCCACCACTTGGCATAGCCACTTACAAGCCGCAGGTCATGCTCGTAGGGGCCGGCATCGGTCAGGATGCAATTGGGATAGAGCGTGTCATCAAAAAGCCATAAGGCGATTGTGTGATCATCTGCCGGGCTGACCTGTTGCCCTTTTATATAATGTGGGCTTGCTATCACTAAGGCGACGAAGAGTATTGCCACTATCTTAGATTTGCCTGTAGACGTCATGGACCTTTTCTCTTTGTTGTTATTGACTGAAATTGTTCTTTAAACCTGATATTTATCTGCCTCATAGGTAGTCGCTGCCGGTGTACAGATACAAACCCAGAGGCCAGGGAGCATGAATAGACGTCGTTGCAAAACTATGGTTTGGACGCGGGTTCTGTGTTAATCAGTTCCTTGTAGATCTCCGGCACGCGGTTAAGCAGATTGCCCCCGCCAGCTTTGGAAAGGTCAAACCTGGCCAGTACCATCTTGTCTTCTTTGCCCTCCTTGCGGGCTAGCACGTTACCCTCCGGATCGATGAGCAGCACACGTGTTGGGTTAACCCAGGCGACGAAAGCACGATTTTCGAAGGCGCGAATCCGCATGATGGTTTCACTTTCTATCTTGGAGTCCGGGCCGTATGCAGGCACTATGAAGAGCTGCGCCCCTTTCACCGCGAGAATGCGGGCAACCTCCGGTAAACGACGGTCGTAACATATAAAGGCACCAAGCGTACCCAGTTCCGTTTTAACCACCGGAAACTCTCGGCCCGGTGTCGTGTTAACTTCACCAGGTGCATGTGTCTTCGCATAACGCAAGATAAGTTTTCCCGACGGATCATATACCGCTACTGTGTTATACATTTTTCCCTCATGGCGCTCGGCAAATCCAATGGCAATGTAAATCTTTAGTTCATGGCTTAGTTCGGCCACACGCAGCATCATAGGGCCATCAATGGCCTCACCCATAGCAAAATATTTCTCAATGGTATAATCCTTACGCAAGTTTACATTCGCCGTGTACCCATCGAGGAATCCTTCGGGAGTTACAATCATTTTTGCCCCCTGCTCAGCCGCATCGCGGGCATAGTGCTGTAAGGTGGCAAAATTTGCCTCTTTATCCCAAGTTTTCGGCATGACTCCCATCCCGGCGATAATGAATTCCTGGGCAAAACTACGGAAACAAAACATGCCCATGATCAGGGCAATCAGCAAAAGGCAGACCTTTATTTTCATATTCATTATCCGTGTGTTATATTCGAGATTGATAAAGTGTTTTGACTTTTGAAAGGCGGATACGTTTTTTTTACTTTTGATAGGTCATATTCCTGTTGCATATTTAACCACAATTCAGAAGTGTACCCTTTGTGTCTTTATTATTTAGTAATATTTTGTGGAAGAACAAAATATCCGAAACCGATCGTAAAGAATAAGTAGACAGCAACAATGCCCCAGCCAAGGATATTCAACCCACCTGAAAGTTGAATAGACAGGGTAACAAGAAGCGCAATAGCATCATAAATGAATAAATGCCAAATGATCGCCCGTCGGGCAATACAGTCTTCAGCATTTCGGGCGATCCAGGTGAGGAAAAGATTTCCAATAAGTGCCGCGCCGTATTCCCTTGCGGTTAGAGCAGTGCCCGGGCCAAATGATGTTCCCAGAAGATTGAGTAATTGGCCAGGAACAAACAATAATAACGGGCCAAAGCCTAAACAGACAATGGCTTTGATGATCATTAGAGTTTTAAATTTCATGACAATGCTCCTTTTCAATGTAAAAGTTTATGGTAAAAAAGCTAAACTACCATTTCCAAAACCGAACCAGCCTGCAATTAAGCGGTGGCTTGAAAGATCTGATCACCAATTCCATGTCAGGCGTTTAGCCGAGCGCTTGAATTACTTTGTTAGCGGTTGAGGGAC
>CAZBBC010000032.1:0-1682 GCA_964489835.1 uncultured Calditrichota bacterium | reverse complement strand
AAGTAATATTGGCTGCTATTTTTAGTAGGATTTATTTTATGCTACATTGACAACTTACAAGTTCTATCATCTGGTCCAGTTTTCAATTTTAATATCTTTTATTCTTTTAAATTCCGCACCATTGTTTGTAATCAATATTCCGTCATTAGCTAACACTGTTGCCGCAAGGATAAGATCATTAGGACCGATGACCTGTCCCTTTTTTTCCAGTGAGCCACGGATTTTTGAATAAATGATTGATGCTTCATCGTCAAATGAGATGATTGTGTAGGGTAACAGAAATTCTTTTACTATTTTTTCTGTTTTGGATGGATTTTTACTCTTGAAGGCACCCAATAAGAGTTCCGCTTTCACAATGGAAGCAATTTTTATTTCCTCGGGCGTCTTCGTTTGGAATTGCTCAATTAGCGCAGGAAACAAACCTTTTAAGAAATAGATACAAATATTCGTATCCAGAAAATACTTCATAGCTTTTCTCTGATAAGATCAGATTTTAGTTCGAGCTCTTTAGGTCGTTCAAATTGCTTATCTTTCACACTACCAAATAAGGTAAAGTAGTTATCCGGCCAGGTTTTTTCTATGGCATTTTTTATTTTTATTCTCACCCATTTTGATAAGGATTTGTGTTCGTTTTTAGCCAATGTTTCGACCTTTTTTAATGTTGACTCATCAATATATAACGATATTTGAGGCATACGCTTTTCTTTTCCTTTCATTTACAAACATAAGTAATATAATAAAAATTCAAGTATATAGTAAAGTATATTTTATGCCCGGTTCTTGTTATCAGCCAATTAAGATAAAATTCGAAGCACTAATCCCGAAATCCTAAACAAATACTAAATCCAAAAAGTGAATACTTAAAACTTTGTATCATTAATTATTAAGCAGCTGCTGATTTATAAACAAACATATAGTCATTATTATTCAATCTACTGTAATTCGGCCAATTTGGTTGGGAAGGACCTTTGTCTCGTAAATCCAGTACCAGCCTTAATAGTTTTTGTTGAACATGAGTCGGTAGTTTTTCTAATCTTCTCTCTATTCGTTTTTGAATTTTAACTTCATATTTCATTCGCCAAAATGTACCCTATATTATGGTACTTATCAAGATTTATTTGATATGTGGATATTTTGCAAAATCTGTTAATAACTATCTTAATTTTGAGAATTCATACCCCAGCCCAAGGCTGCAAACAAAGAGATTCATCAGTTTGAACCAATTGTAAAAATTTCTCGCAGCGACGCGGCGGCCGCAACGAACGCAACGTTAATATTATTTTTTTATATATAGTAAGATTTATAGTTTTAAGTAATTATATTCATTTGGGATAAAATAAAATATATTATCGCTGCGTCGTTGCGTCATCGCGAGAAATAAATTAGTCCGTTTTGTAAAAATTTTGCTAAAATAACAAAGTTTTTAGCTATAATCGCATAAATTGGGATTTGACAATTGTTAGGATTTCGTGCTTCGGATTTAGAAATTACATAAAAGGCTCAAAAAAGGAGATCGTATGGAGACCAGAGATTACGTCAATAATCCATAAAAATTAATAGAATATCGAAATTATTCGTTGCAAATAATACCAATATTAGTATTTATTTGTTGCAATAAATTATACCGCAGCCGCTGGCTGCAAACAAAGAAAAAAATAGTCCACGGATTCCACGGATTAACA
>CAZBBC010000031.1:0-35542 GCA_964489835.1 uncultured Calditrichota bacterium | reverse complement strand
TAAAAATCGGCGTATTCTTTTACGAATGAATTAAGGTGAAACATGGTCATCGTAACCAAACTTTTTAAGTAAGTTACATAAATCATTGAAATTAATATTTTTATCGGGGTAATATTATATACCACAATCAAATTTCAAAGAACCTCGACCCGGTCATTGATGTCAGAAATATACCCATGGGTTGTGTCTAATCCGGAGGGAGCATCCAGAGAAATGACCGGGCAACTCTGAGAATTAATTTTCTCTATAATTGCAGCCACGATGCTCTCGGATTTTCTATTTAATCCATAACCCAAAATGGCATCAATAATTAGTAGATATATGCCAGAATTATCAATCTGTTGGACAAATAACCCACCCCGTCTCTCGCTGCGCTCGACACCCCTCCCTGTCCGGCTGAGCCGGACAGGGAGAGGGGCTGGGAGAGGGGGTCATCGACTAAGTATAATACATTTAGCAGACGGAATACGTAAAAATTATTACGATTTTAAGTAAAATATTGAAAAAAAGGAGAGAAATTTATGCTGGGGTTCTTAATTTTTTATCATTAAGAGAATCAACCGTTTGGGGCCATGAGCACCGAGTACCAATTGTTTTTCAATATCTGATGTCCTCGAAGGACCGGTAATAATCGTCGCGTAACTCCAGGATCCTTCGGTATTGTAAAGATTTATTAATGCTTCGTCTAACGAGTACATCAATTGTTTTTCCTGCGCGATCACAATATGAACAGGAGGTAATACTGAAAGACGTCTTCCTCCGGCAGCAATGGTTCTTATTAGAATACTACCGGTACGGGCAATCAAATAATCAGCACCGGTGATGCCTACTTTAAATTTTGCGAATTCAATAGAATTAATATCGGCACCATCAATATAATCAAGATATTTTTCTGTCTCCGGATTTGCCTTTTTTAGATTGTCTATTAATATGGATTGATGTGATCGGCAAAGATTCGGAGCAATATCTTTTAATATCCCGAGAAGCACTTTTCCGGCATGCTCCATATTATCAAGATGATGAAATTCACCGGAAAGGTCTTTAAAATGACCGCAAAAACTGTCAAGAAGTTCATGACTATCCTGCGGATAATCGGCGAAAAATGCACTGTCCTGCAGTGGGGAAGACAAGTCTTCACCATATGTCTGTTTCGATTGCTGCAGCCGTTTTAAAATTTCATCTCTGCTGTTCATATTTTTCCCATAACTGTGAAAACGACTTTCCCGGAAGATCAGGTATACGTTTTCTTTTTCCCCGGCTCATAAAAGGCAGAAACCCACGATAAGTCCTGCGGGCGAGGCCGGAAAACAGATTCAATCTGGAGCGTTTGACCATGATCCATGCCCATATTTTTAAAGCAAGGTTCCACATCCTTCCGGTATATTTTTCCCTGACCATTTCCCAACGATTCTCAAGCAGGAGATGGTGGATATCGATATTAACCGGACAAACAAAACTGCAAGCCGCGCATAAGCTTGATGCAGAAGCTAAATGTCCCCATTTCTTTAAACCCCGAAATTGAGGCGTGATAACCGATCCTACAGGACCCTGGTAGGTTGTTTGATAAGAATGACCGCCAACTGTTCGATACACCGGACAAGCGTTTAAACAAGCGCCACAGCGAATACACTTTAATATTGAGCGGTATTGACTCCTCAAAAATAAGTCTGATCTGCCATTATCGAGCAAAATGATATGCAGCTCATTTGGTCCGTCAGTTTCACCGGCCAGACGTGGACCCTGAATAATTGAATTATATCCGGTGATCTGTTGGCCTGTGCCCGTGGTAGCTAAAAGAGGTAAAAAAAGTGAAAGGTCTGATAAACGGGGGAGAACTTTTTCAATGCCTACAAATACAACATGGACCGGGGGGCAGGACATAGTGAGACGGGCATTACCTTCGTTTTCTGTCAAAATCAATGCGCCCTCCCGGGCGATAATAAAATTCGCACCGGTAACACCAATATCACTGGTAATGTAGGCATTTCGCAAATGTTCTCGAGCAATCATGGTTAATTTTTCTGCGTCATCCGTCTCCGGTGCTCCTAATTTTTCCCGGAACAATTTACCTATTTCCGCTTTTGTCTTATGCATGGCCGGTGTGACAATATGATAAGGTTTTTCGCCGGCCAGCTGCACGATTAATTCACCAAGATCACTTTCTAATACTTCAATATTATTTCTCTCACAAAACTCATTAAAATCAATTTCCTCTGTTGTCATTGACTTGGATTTGACAACTTTTTTAGCCTGGTGTTTTTCCGCAATAGTCAGAAAATACCTCTGGGCCTCCTCTTTGTTTCTTGCCCACCAGACTTTTGCTCCCTTTTTTATTATTTTCGATTCAAATTCTTCCAAAAGCGAAGGCAGATTATCTAAAACATAAGTTTTGATCCGGGATGCGGTCAGACGTGTTTGTTCCCAGTCTCTGAACTGCCGGAGTCTCATTCCATCAACCTGCACTTCATACGTGGAGACGGCCTTGAGAATTTTCAGTCGATGTACATCATCACGGGCTCTTATCCGGCTTTGGGTCAAAAAACGGTTAAATTCATTCATTTATAGTTTGCACCATATACGTCAAAAACATTATTATTTTAGATGGGATTAATCCTGTTAAATTCCTTTGGATTTAATATTTACAAATTCATCGCCCGAACCAAAAATTGGGTTAAATGTAAGAATTGTATGTTCAAATGAAGGTCCTTTGCCTCTTGTTGCATATGCATCAGACAACCGGGGTCATTAGATACAATGGTATCCACATTTAAGGCCGTAAACATTTCCAGACGGGTTTTTGCCATGGTTGCGGCAATATCATCAAATTTAAAGGAAAACAATCCCCCGAATCCACAACAAACAGGTTCTCCGGGCGGTTGTAGAATTTCAATTCCGTCAATCCGGTTTAGTATATTTATCGGAGTTGTAGAAATACCTAATTCTCTATAACTATGACAGGAATTATGAAATCCAACTCTTCCTGAATATTTACCAGAAAGATTATCTATCTGGTCTTCAATTTCCAGGAATTGGGAAAACTCGAATGCCTTTTTCCCGAGCGCTACTGCTGTCTCATGAAGTTTATCATTTTCAAATAGGGATGGATAATAATTTTTTATCATAGCTGTGCAGGATCCGGAGGGGCTTACCAAACACTCGCTGTCCTTAAAAGTTTCAATAAAACGGCCGGCCACCCTTTTTGCTTCCTCCCGATGCCCGGCATTAAAAGCTGGCTGGCCGCAGCAGGTTTGTTGGCTGTTGTAACTGAGATTATAGTCCAGATGGTGGAGTATTTTTGCCATAGCTATCCCGATATCGGGATAAGCCTGGTCGACCAGGCAAGGTATAAAGAGTGATATAAGGGTTTTAGATTTCATTTAAGAAAATATTTTTTTTGCAGAGACACACAGTCACAAAGGAAAAACAGAATCTGGATCATACACCTCTCGCTCCGATGGAAGAGTACAAGATTTATTTTAAATGGAATTATTCAAAACGATGAAAATCACATAAAATTAGTTCTTTTTCTTAAAAATATAAAGATATTTATTTTTCCGCGCCTTTACGCTGCATCCGCTGGGGCGATTAGCAAAGATATTTTGGGCACTTTAGATCAATTGTAACTTTAGTCACTTGCGGTTTACCGCGCCATGAATAAACCAGATAAATTCAAAAAGTTTTTATGCTATCTGTCCTTTTTTACTTGGATTATTGACATTTCTACAATAACGCGATTTTTATCATAAATTTCAAGATAAGATAAGGGGCTTTTTTTTATATCATTATATTTCTGTAGCCAGTCTCTGAGAGCCGGGTATATTTTAAATGTTGCTATTGCCGGATTTGCTTCAATTTCTGCGGTAATAACATCTCTAACTTTAATATGATGAATTACAAAGGGTGAATCAACCACCATCGAATCGTTTAATAGAAGACCCCCCCGTGCCAGGACCTGATTGAGTGGCGTGACCGCCGGATCAGAATAAATAAGAGCCGCAGGATTTAAATAGGGGATATTTTTTACTGTTAATTCGTTTTTAATTTTATCAATTTGTTCCGGGATATAAGGATACAGGGATTTTTGATCGAGCGAAATAAAATAGTAAGGTCCCTTTTCTCCGACACTAACGTTAACCCGGGCAAAGACCCCCATAGACCAGGCAGTAATTAGAAGGGCGATGAAGAGAATAAAGACGACGATTGCAATAATGATGATAAGTTTTTTTATAAATGCTGACATGAATACCTCAAGCGTACTGTTATTTACAGAAAAAAATATACAAGCCTTTGAAAATTATTCCAAATTTTTATCCAAGAATCAAATCTTTCTGCCGATTCTATATTTATAGAGGAAATGCGTGTTTAAACCGGGGAATTTATCGCCGTCATTTTTTCAATCACGCGGTTATCTATAATAAATATTTATATACTCATGATTTTAATCGATTTGAATTGTAAAATATATCTGAATATTTTATTTTGTAGCATTATTTTTTATTTCGCTTGTACTATTTACCCTGCTGGATAAAAATGACTGCCTTAAATAGTAATGGAATAAGCCAACTATCCAACAGGGTGAACCACAGAGAATTCAAAGTATAATTAATTTATTTAAAAACAAGAAGTTACAAGAATTGTTGTGCTGGATTTCATATTTATAATATAAGCATCAAGTATTTGATAAATACAATAAATACATATAATTAACTCTGTGAACTCTGTGTTTTATGAGTAGGTCAGATGTAAAAAAATATATAAAAAAAAGGGGAAAATTATGAAAAGATATGTTCTCCTCCTTTTCGTTTTTATGATTACCTCAATATTACAGGCAGATGTTAAAACAGACTCGATTACCTATAATGATGGTGATTTGGAGCTGCAGGGATATTTTGCTCATGACCAGTTGCTAAAAGCGAAACGCGGCGGTGTTTTGCTCATTCATGATAAAAATGGACACGATGCATTTATTCGTGAACGGGCAGATGAGTTGGCCTCTCTGGGATATATCGTATTTGCCCTGGATATGTTCGGAAAGGGTAAACTGGCTAAAGACGCATCGGAAGCAAATGATCTGGTCGCGCCGTTTTTGGGAGAAGACCGTCAGTTAATGCGCCATAGGGCAAATCTGGGATTTGAAATTCTTTCGCAACATAAAAAGGTGGATCCCACTCGTCTTGCTGCTGTTGGTTATGGATTCGGCGGTATAACGGTTTTGGAGTTGGTGCGTAGCGGGCAAAATATAGTGGCGGCTGCTAATTTTTATGGGAATCTGAGTACGCCAACACCAGAAGATGCCAGAAGTATTAAAGGTTCGGTTTTAATTCTTCAGGGTTCCGAGGATAAAATGGTGTCTCAAGATGAAATTGCTGCCTTCCGGCTGGAAATGAAGGAGGCTAATGTGGACTGGCAGATGAATATTTATGGGGGTGCTATTTCTGGTTTTTCGGTCTATGATCATGGTTTTGATACTTCGGAGGATGAGGCCTACAATTACAACGCCGATAAGCGTTCCTGGGAAGCCTTGAAGGTTCTCTTACGGGAAAAATTAAAATAGACTTCAGATCTTTTGTTTTCATTCTTCAAATGGAAGAGAATTCGCTTGCATTTTTAGATGCTCTCCTTTAAGTTTTTTGAATAGAGATTGAAAAAAAATTCACAAAAAAATACAATTGATATTTCACTATCTCTAACCATCCATTAAATCATCGGAGCATAAACAATGATGCGGTTTTCTATGTCAACTTATTCCTCCCTCGGCAAGAAAATCTTTATGGGGTTTACAGGTCTTTTGCTCTGCGGGTTCATCGTTGTCCATCTCATCGGGAATCTCACACTTCTTATTCCGGATAAGGATCCTTTCAACAAGTATTCTCATTTTCTGACGCAGGATCTGGGTAATGCCATCTATATGGCGGAACTGATACTCGCAGCTGTTTTTCTTATCCATTTTTTCTATGCTATTGTGGTTACCTTAGGGAATTGGAGAGCCAGGCCCCAAAGATATGCCGTTGTTAAAAATGCCGGACACACCAGTAAAAAAACTATTGCCTCTTCGACAATGATCTATACCGGTCTGGTTGTTATTACTTTCCTGGTGTGGCATTTATTGCATTTTAAATATGGAGAAATCATCATGTATACCACGGCAGATGGCCGGGTTATCCGGGACTTATACACATTGGTCTATCAATTTTATGGTAACATTGTGAATGTCGTCCTATATATTCTTATCATGGCCCTGTTGGGATTTCATCTCAGTCATGGATTCTGGAGTGCTTTTCAATCATTGGGTCTCAACGGAAAGAATTTTACACCGTTTATATACAGTGTGGGTATTTTATTTGCGGTCGTGATGGCTGTTGGATTTATATTTCTACCGGCATGGATCTTTTTTCTTACAGGAGGGGCGCTATGAATTTAGATGCGAAAATTCCAACAGGGGCTCTCGAAGGAAAATGGGATAAACATAGATTTGAGATGCATGTTGTTAACCCGGCGAATAAAAGAAAATTTAGTATCATCGTTGTCGGTACAGGGTTGGCGGGTGCTTCTGCGGCAGCCTCTCTGGGGGAACTTGGCTATAACGTCAAGAATTTTTGTATTCAGGATTCCGCCCGGCGGGCACACAGTATTGGTGCTCAGGGCGGCATCAACGCGGCAAAAAATTATCAGAATGATGGTGATAGCATCTGGCGATTATTTTATGATACGATTAAGGGTGGTGATTACCGGGCCAGGGAAGCCAATGTATATCGTTTGGCACAGGTTAGTAACGAGATAATTGATCAGTGTGTCGCGCAGGGTGTTCCATTTGCCCGTGAATACGGAGGACTATTTGCTAACCGGTCTTTTGGTGGCGCGCTTGTTTCCAGAACCTTTTATGCCCGTGGACAAACCGGGCAGCAATTGCTCCTTGGTGCCTATAGTGCCTTAATGCGTCAGGTCGGTGAAGGTACGGTTCAAATGTATCCTCGCCATGAGATGGTTGATCTGGTCTTGATTGATGGAAAAGCCCGGGGGATCATCACCCGTAATATCGTCAGTGGAGAGTATGAGTCGCACCTGGCTGATGCCGTGATCCTGGCAACGGGCGGTTATGGAACTGCTTATTATTTGAGTACATTAGCTATAAATTCAAATGCCAGTGCAATCTGGCGGGCTCATAAAAAAGGCGCCTTTTTCGGAAATCCATGTTATGTCCAGATCCATCCCACCTGTATTCCCCGATCCGGTGACTACCAATCAAAATTGACATTGATGAGTGAAAGTTTGAGAAATGATGGGCGGGTCTGGGTCCCCAAAAATAAGGATGATAAACGGGCCCCGGGTGAAATTCCGGAAGAAGATCGTGACTATTATCTTGAGAGACGATATCCGACCTTTGGTAATATGGTTCCCCGTGATGTGGCTTCCAGAAATGCAAAGGCTGTCTGTGACGAAGGACGGGGTGCCGGAGATACCGGGCTGGCTGTTTATCTGGATTTTGCATCCGCCATCGAACGATTAGGAAAACATACCATTGAAGAACGTTATGGCAATCTTTTTGAAATGTATCACTTAATCACAGACGAAAATGCTTATGACGTACCAATGCGGATATATCCTGCCGTACATTATACGATGGGCGGTATATGGGTAGATTATAATTTAATGAGCACCATTCCCGGACTTCATGTCCTCGGAGAAGCGAACTTCTCTGATCATGGGGCAAATCGTTTGGGTGCCAGCGCATTGATGCAGGGACTCTCTGACGGATATTTTGTCATTCCTTATACCATTGGTGACTATCTTGCCGGAACAGAACTCAAAAAGGCAACAATAGAAGATGACGCCTTTAAGGCGGCTCTGTCCGAGGCAAAGCAAAAAGATCAAAAATTGCTTTCGATCAATGGAAATAAAACAGTAAAGGAATTTCATCGGGAAATAGGCAGTATCCTCTGGGAATATGTAGGAATGGGTAGAAACGAAAAAGACTTAAAACATGCGATACAGGAAATTCCCAAGCTAAGAGAGGAATTTTGGCAGAATGTGAAAGTCGTAGGAACTTCCGATTCGATGAATAAGAATTTAGAATTTGCCGGCAGGGTAGCTGACTATATTGAGTTAGCTGAGCTAATGGCAATCGATGCATTACACAGAAAAGAATCATGTGGCGGTCATTTCAGAGAAGAAAGCCAAACAGAGGAAGGAGAAGCTCTTCGTGATGATGAAAATTTTAGCTTTGTTTCGGCCTGGGAATTTAACGGTCTTGATAAAGAATGGACATTGCATAAAGAATCCCTCCTCTTTGAAAATGTCATTCCAACGCAGCGCAGCTATAAGTAAGGAGATGGGCAATGGAAAATAAAAATTTAACAATACATTTAAAAATTTGGCGACAAAAAAATTCCAGCGATAAAGGCGGGTTTAAATCTTACACTGTCCATGATGTTAATCAGGATATGTCATTTCTTGAAATGCTCGACATCCTGAATGAGGATCTGATAAAGAAAGATGGAGATCCGATAGAATTTGACAACGATTGCCGTGAAGGAATCTGCGGTATGTGCGGACTTGTTATCAATGGTACGGCTCATGGACCCAGAAGTGGGACGACGACTTGTGAATTACGGATGCGTGAATTTGAAGATGGAGATACCATTGTCGTTGAACCCTGGCGTGCAAAAGCGTTTCCTGTTCAAAAAGATCTTGTAGTTGACCGAACTGCTTTTGACAGGATTATGGCAAAAGGTGGATTTATAACAGTTCGAACCGGTGGTGTTCCGGAGGCGCGTAGCCTGCTGGTACAGAAAGAGAAATCTGATGAAGCTATGGATATGGCTGCCTGCATAGGGTGTGGAGCTTGTGTAGCTGCCTGTCCCAATGCCTCTGCAGCCCTTTTTGTGGGAGCAAAAATATCTCACTTGGCTTTGTTACCACAAGGTCATCCGGAAGCAAAACGCCGGGCAGATCAAATGGTTGCCCAGATGGATGCTGAGCTATTTGGCACCTGTTCAAATCACGGAGAATGTGAAGCGGTGTGTCCGAAAGAAATATCGATTACCGGAATTGCCCGTATGCGAAGGGAATTCTGGAAAGCAATGGCTTAATATAAAACGTTCATTCCGTATATTTGTTCTACCTTCTATTCCCCCTTCCATCATTTATCGGGAAGGGGGATTTCCTATATGGAGTTTTTTGTGAGTAAATCAATTATTGGGTTTGCCGCTCATCCGGATGATCTTGAGTTTACTTGTACAGGTACCTTGTTTAAATTAAAAAAGCAGGGATATGAGATCATATATGTAATTGTAACCAATGGTGAAAACGGTTTTAAAGGTGATTTGAATATCTCCCGGAAAGAACGGGTACAAATACGTACGCAGGAACAATTGGAAGTAGCCGGCAAACTGGGCGTAAAAAATGTTGTTTTTTTAAATTATAGTGATGGATTTTTACTATATACGGAAGAGTTACGCCGTCGGCTAGTGAAAATTATTAAAGATATTCAACCAGAAATTATTTTTAGTTTTGATCCCGCAAACCGTAAGTATGATAATTTAAATCTTTTCCATAAAGACCACCGGGTGGTCTCTGAAGCGGTTTTTGATGCCTGTTTTGCTGCAAAAAATTTGCATATGTATCCCGGTGATGCCCACCAGATAAAAAAAATATATTTTTTTGGTTCCCATGAACCGAATTATTTTGAAGATATTACAAATCTTATTGATTTTAAACTTGATCTTCTGGCTTGTCACAAATCTCAATTTCCCGATTTTTCAAAAATAGCAGACTTTGTTAAAAACACAATTTCCCGGGAAACAGATAGATATGAATACAGCGAAGCATTTAGAATTTTGGAGGTGAAACAAATCAGTTGAATAAAAGATGATAATGGGGTATGGGAGTGAGAATCTTAATATCACATTGGGGGAAAGAAATGCAAAATAATTTAGAGAGAATTATTGGTTTTAATTAAAAATTCCTGCGATAGGTGCACCGCATTTAGAACAATAATTACCCTTTAACTGGTAAAGTAGAATACTATGCCAGTCTCTGACAATTAAGGGTGTATGACAATTGGGACAAAAAGTGGTCTGACCTTCCTGGTCCGAAATATTTCCCAAATAACAGTATTTAATACCGGATCGATGGGCAATTTCTCTGGCCATTTTTAACGTTGATTCAGGTGTTCGAGGTTTGTCTGCCATTTTAAAATCAGGGTGAAAAGCTGTAAAATGTAGTGGCACGGTATCACCCAGGTTCTCGAGAATCCAATAACACATCTGAGTAATCTCATCCTTCGAATCATTCTCTCCGGGAATTAATAGTGTCGTAATTTCAATCCATACTTCTGTCTCTTTTTTTAGCCAGATAAGAGTATCCAGAACATCTGCCAGATGGGAAAAGGTCAGTTTATGATAGAACCGTTCAGTAAAGGCTTTCAAATCAACATTTGCTGCATCTATATACTGGTAAACCTCTTTTCTGGCCTCCTTGTCGATATAACCTGCCGTGACCATTACTGAACGAATACCAGCCTTACGGGCGAGTTTTGAGATGTCAATGACATATTCACCAAAAATGGTTGGATCGTTGTAAGTGAAAGCAATAGATGGTGTATGATGTTTTTGGGCGAGATGTACAACCTGCTCAGGTGAAAAAGTGAGAGATTGTATATCATCCAGTCGAGCTTTACTGATGGTCCAATTTTGACAAAAGCGACATCCGAGATTACAACCGGCAGTTCCAAAACTTAAAATCCCGGTTCCAGGGAGAAAATGACTCAAGGGTTTTTTTTCAATCGGATCGACAGAAAATCCTGTTGGATGTCCATAACCGCTGGAAACGAGTTTCCCATCAATGTTTTTTCGAATAAAACAAAACCCGCTCTGGCCAGGACCTATTTTACAATACCGGGGACAAAGCGTGCACAGGATTTTGTTGTTTTCAATCGATTGCCACCACCGGGCCTCTATATAATCAGGATCCTTCATGATATTCTATTTTAAATACCACCAATAATGCATCCTCTACGAGTATGGGATATTGGTTTATGCGTATTTTATTACAATAATTTATCTTCTGCGAGGATATGATTCTTGGATTATGCGCTTTTTTAATTAGCAACAGATTGCTTACTATAAGTCAGATGTTATGTTTTATTATAATAGGGATTTTTACCGTCTGCGTGATCGGTAACGTCATAAATAGCACCAAGTTCCGGGATGGACTTTTTCAGGGCCACTTCAATACCTTCCTTTAATGTTACATTTGCCATTCCACATCCCTGACAGCCTCCACCCATCTGTATTATTACGTCATTCCCTTTTACATCGACAAGAGAAACAAAACCCCCATGACCGGCAATGCCGGGATTGATCTCCTCATCAATTACCTTTACAACTTTCTCTGCAATTGTTCCTTTGTATTTTTTGGGGACTCTGGGTAAATCGGTAAATTTGAAGCCCCCCCCGGCCAGGCTGTCCTCATAGTCAAGGGTTACACCTTCGAAATATTGTTCCTGATCCTTATCAATATAGAGATCAACACCATCGGTATTTATGATTTTGTCTCCATTGGTAATGTCCTTCTCCTCGACGAATGCCAGACCATAAGAAACCTGAAAGGGAGATCTTGCCTGAGCACTGATCCGTATACCCACAACAGGCTTAATATAGTTCTTGATGGCTTCCTTTATTTTTGTTTGCGCTAATTCGCTGATCTTAAACATAAAATGTCTCCTCTGATATTCCTATTAATGATTTTGTGTTCGTGAGTGTCCGGGTAAAATTGATTTACATTTTATCCGGACACTTATATCTCGCCCTGATAAATAATAAGATAAATAATTTCAAAAAACAACCGAAAGGTCGGACATTTATTAGTTATCAGACTCTACGATTATAACCGTCGTTGTAAAAGCCAGACAGCGCCGCAAAGGTTTTTGTTAATCACCTCACATTCAATTTTCTGGGTGTGAATATATTGTCTCACTGTCTCCGCGAGATGAGGATACTTTTTTATAAATGCTTTTGCCCTCTTTTTAATAGCGGCAAGATATTGAGCATTGATAGTTTTTGATTCCTCATCTGTCGACACTTCTTTAATAAGAATATCGCCGTGTACGGATATCTCTGTTTTCTTGTCCATATTCATTCGACCATCGAATTGGGATAAAAATCCGGAGTTGATCAAAAGGTAAGGTTATTCCTCACGAATGACGAGGAAAAATGCTGATCATCGTTCGTAATATTAAACTTGTTTTGTATAAATAATACCGAATATTATCAGACAATCCAATAGCAAAATTTTAGACCAAACATTCCTGATTCTAAGTCTATACCAATTGGGATAGACCTATATTTACTTTATAATATGTCCAATCCACTGGGATTAAGCGATAGGACCAATCCGGCGAAGTGATTTTACTATGCTTTTATAGCAAAAAACTTTGTTATTTCTGCGCCGCTGGCCTGCCCGGCCAGACGTGGCGCAGACGTGGCGAGAAATGAATTATCCAGGTTAGTAAAATTTTGCAACATTTATCTTCATATTAGAATATCCGACAGGGTGAATGATTCTGGCTAGAATTATTTCATTATGATGAAAAATTAATCAGCAGTAGTCAGGATATTTCGGATTTTATTAAGAAGTGCATAGATAGAATAAGGTTTTTGCAGGAAATTGATACCTGACTTTAGGGTGCTATCTTGACCCAGTTGATCAAACGTATACCCGGAGACAAATAACACTCGTTGCGGGGGAATGGTAGTCTTTAAGTGCTCGGCCAGTTCCTGGCCATTCATTTCAGGCATAATAATATCTGTTATCAAAAGATCAATATGTGACTTTTCCTTCTCAATTAATTCAATGGCATTACGACCGTTTAAGGCCTCAATAATTTTATATCCAAAATTTTTCAATGTTTCAGCGGTAAAATCCCTTACACCTTCATCATCTTCAACCAACAAGATTGTTTCTTCACCAAACAATGCTTCCTGGTTCATTATTAGTGTTGGTTCCTCGTCAGGAAGATCCTCAGTTGCTGGCCAATATATTTTACAGGTGGTCCCTTTATTGATCTCACTATCTACCTGAATAAATCCGCCGTTTTGCTTGACGATCCCATAGACAGTTGCCAATCCGAGGCCGGTTCCTTTATTTACTTCTTTGGTAGTAAAAAATGGATCGAATATCCGGTTTTTAATTTTTTCATCTATTCCAATACCACTGTCACTGACAGAAATAATTACATGGGGGCCACTTTGACTTCCGGGATGGCTATCGACAAATATTTCATCCAAATCAATAAATTCAGTTTTAATAATAATTTGTTTCTGCCCGTCAGACTCATTTTTTTCTTTTATGGCATCACGGGCATTTACGGCCAAATTTATCAGAACTTGTTCAATTTGCCCTCGGTCGGCTTTAATAAATGGGAGATCCGATTTAAATAGCGTTTCGATATTGATATCTTCGGGGATCAACCGTCGTAACATCTTCTCAATATCTGTAATTATTTTATTTATTCTGATAACTTTTGGTTCATGTAACTGTTTACGACTAAAGGCGAGCAGCTGGCTAATAAGATTTTCTGCCCGTTTTCCGGCGTTCATTATCGCCAGTAAGTCACTGTGGGCACGAACAGTTTCCGGCGTATTCAAAAGAGCGAGCTCTGCATGACCGTTGATAATTGTTAACAGATTATTAAAATCATGGGCAACGCCGCCGGATAAAGTACCCAGTGCTTCCATTTTTTGCATTTGTTTCAGTTGTATCTCTAACTCACGTTCCTGGGTAATATCATGTTTGATCGCGGCATAGTTTACAATATCTCCGGTTTCATCCCGAATCGGAAAAACAGCGGCCTCTTCATAAAAAATGCTGTCATCTTTTCGTTTATTAGCAAATACACCTTGCCATTTATGGCCCTCTGTTATGGTTGCCCATAGTTCTTTATATAAATTATCATCCTGAGATCCGCTTTTTAATATTCTTGGATTTTTTCCCAGGGCTTCTTTTGCTGTATAACCGGTCACTTGTTCAAAGGCCGGATTGACATATTGAATAGTACCCTTGGTATCGGTGATAACAATGGCCTCTCCGGCCTGTTCCACGACAGTAGCCAGGCGTGTTTTTTCTCTTTCTGCTTTCTTTCCGTCAGTAATATCTACACTGAGAGCTAATACGCCGATGATCTGCCCACTCTCATTATCAACAATTGGCTGGCCTGCACGCAAGGTATGAAGTATTTTACCATCCTTCCTGAGCATCATCACTTCTGTCTTAATAAGGTTACCCTTGAGAAGCTGCGAGAATTCTTTCTTAAATATGTTTACCATGTCCGGGTGCATGAATTCAGTAATATGTTTTCCAACCAGTTCTTCACGTGTATAACCAAGTAAACGGGTTGACCCGGGGTTACAGTCAATAATAAATCCTTCGCTGTCGAGTATTTCTGCCCCATAAGGAAGGAAATCAAATAATTGACGATAAAGTTCTTCGCTTTCCTGAAGCGCTTCTTCAGTTTTTTTACGTTCCGTGATATCAATGATTGTGCCCTGAACGGCGGTTTTCTCTTCGAATTTAGTTCGACTCCCCAGAACTTCTGCATAAAAATTTGTACCATTTTTTTTTACACATTTGAGCTCGTAACGAGATGTTTCTTTTCTCCCGGAAATTCGCAGTTTTACTTCCTGGTCCACCAATTCCCAGCTATCCGGTGCCACCAGGTTCTTTATGTGAATGTCCAGCAACTCATCCGGATGATCATAGCCGAACATTTCTGCCATTTGCTGGTTACAGTATTTGAGGATATGATCCTGTGTAATATAAATTCCGGTAAGTGAATGATTAACCAATTGTTTATAATTTTCGTCAGATTGCAACAAGGCGCTTTCCGTTTGATTTTGTTTCGTTACATCTTTGAATACGACCTGAACCGCTTTCTGACCATTAAGTATACAAGGAATAGAAATGACCTCAACATCTCTGATATTCCCGCATGTGGTGATGAATTTTTCCTCCAATAATTCAAGCGTATGATCTTCGGCAAGAACTTTCTCCATTCGGCCCTTTGCAATATCTTTGTACTCAGGATGGATAAAATCCAAAACCGGACGACCGATCAGACTATCACTGTTCTCAATCTCAGCAAAATCTATGGCCGCTTTATTCATGTGAAGGATTTTACCTGAAGAATAAATAACAATGGGATCAGGGGAAAATTCGAATAGCCGAAGATAACGATTCTCAGATTCCTGCAAGTCATTTTTTAATTTTTGAAGTTCGGCTTCTGAATTTTTTAAAGCAGTATTTTTATTTTTAAGCACTGCGATTTCTTTTAACAACTGCGCCTTGCTTTTTTCATTCATTATCAGACCTTTAGTTTCCGGGGGAAGACAGGTTCATAATGATTTTAGAATTCCTGGTTATTTCTATAACCTTTTATATCGGCATTTTTGATGAAAAAGACAGAAAAATCTGAAAATTAATGGCAGATGATATATTAACTTTTTAATTTCCATGGCCAGTCAACGCACTCGCTAATTTCCGGGAATAATACAAAATCTGCTTTTCCTTTAAGGACAAAAGTATACACATCAAAGTTTTTAAAATTATCTTTTGCACTGCGAAGAGTTTTACCGCTAACACTCACATCATCAACCAACAACAGACGCTTGTGATCCACTGGTATATTATCCTTACTGATTATCCGGGGATCAGCATATAAGGGTTTATTTTCAGGCGAACGAAAATTAATAGAGATGAACCTGATGGGAGTTTTTAGAATATCAGCGACTAATTTTGCCGGGAATACACCGCCGGAGGCAATACCTATAACAAGATCAACATCGGGAAATTTAAAATGTTCAAGGCGTTGCATAATATCATTCAAACTGAGTAATTTGTTTCCGGCCATATTTGTGATTCTCTATAATTTTTAAATATTATAATTAACCTGAAATATTCATAAAATCAATGAGTTAATTCCCCTTTTTTAAGGGGAGACTTAATTGTCGCCATATGATAGATCTAAAATTCATGAATTAATCAGATTAATCGATCAAATAAGTTTTTTGCAGATTTTTTTATGAAAGGTAAAGAAAAAATAAACACCGACAAAAAATTTTCATTGGGAAAATGGTCTGGATACAATCAACTATAATTCTGAATGACAAAAAATTGTTGAGAATAATCCCCGAGTTCAGAAGTCCAACGGCCGCTTGCTACGGTAGTTATCGGTGGTTTGATAACGGCAACGCTTTTAACGTTATTGGTCTTGCCGACATTGTATCATTGGATGGAAAGGGAAAAAGATATACCCGTAAAAGCGGAAATTATTTGAATATGATTTTCGTTAATGAGTATTGATCATAAACAGCAGTTTTAATATAAAAAACTTTTAGTTTTAGTTGATTAATCAATTTTTATTTTATAATTTTATCAGCAATTTTATAAGATAATACGAATAATTATGCAATACACGGCTCAATCTTTTATGGAAACAAAAAATACAGTAATTTTCCCCACAGACACTATTCGTGTATTTCGTTTATCTTTATCTACCCTTCCTATAATTCTACTAATTGGGATTCTGATTATTAACCTGATTATTCTGGTCGGTTAAGTAATCGGTCAATCCCATTCCGCTTGGATTTTCACATTATCTAGAAAGTCAGAATTGGGGTTGACCTCGGAAAAGACTGTATTGTCTGAGGATGTATAATTAATATGCAGAGGTCAAAATGAGATCCGATTTGATTAAAAAGGGATTTGAACGGGCTCCGCACCGTAGCTTACTAAAAGCAACCGGTGTAATCGAGAAAGATTCAGATTTTAACAAACCTTTCATTGGAGTATGTAATTCATATATTGATCTGATCCCTGGTCATGTTCATCTCCAGGAATTTGGGAAAATTGTTAAGGAAGCAATCAGAGCTGCAGGAGGTGTTCCTTTTGAGTTTAATACGATAGGTGTTGATGACGGTATCGCCATGGGACATTTGGGGATGCGTTATTCACTGGCCAGTAGAGAGCTGATCGCCGATTCCGTAGAAACAGTTGCAGAAGCTCATCGATTGGATGGTCTTGTCTGTATTCCTAATTGTGATAAGATTGTACCGGGAATGTTAATGGGTGCTGCGCGCGTTGATATCCCGGCTATTTTTGTATCCGGTGGGCCGATGAAAGCGGGAAGGACAAAATCCGGTGAAAAAATAGATTTGATCTCAGTATTTGAAGGTGTCGGGAGTTATCAAGCGGGGGATATTGACGATCAGCAACTAAAAGAGCTGGAAGATCTTGCCTGTCCCGGCTGCGGTTCCTGTTCCGGAATGTTTACAGCAAATTCTATGAATTGTCTTATGGAAGCACTGGGAATGGCTTTACCGGGTAATGGATCTATCCTGGCAGTTGATGATCGGCGGTTAGAGTTGGTAAAACATGCAGGGACCAGGATCATTGATATGGTCAATCAAGATCTCAAACCATCAAAAATTTTAACGCGGGCAGCATTCAGAAATGCATTTGCTTTAGACATGGCCATGGGAGGCAGTACAAATACTATTTTGCATTCTCTGGCCATTGCTTCAGAAGTAAATATTCCTTTCGAATTGGATGAGCTAAACGAGCTGGCAAAAAATGTTCCTTATCTCTGCAAGGTGAGTCCCGCATCAAAAATGGTACATATGGAAGATGTGGATATGGCTGGTGGTATCTCAGCGATATTGAAAGAGTTGTCGAAACGCGATGGTGTCCTGGATCTATCTACGCGAACTGTAACCGGTCAATCACTGGGAGAAAATATTTCAGATGCGGTGAATAGAAACGAGGAAGTTATCCGAAATATTAATAATCCCTATTCTGAAACAGGTGGGTTGGCCATATTGTTCGGTAACCTGGCGCCGGATGGGGCGATCGTAAAAACTGCTGCCGTGGAACCCTCTATGTTGGTTCATTCGGGACCGGCAAAAATTTATGAATCGCAAGAGGATGCGGTGACCGGGATTTTAAACGGTGAGATTGAAGCCGGACAAGTAGTTGTTATTCGTTATGAAGGTCCAAAAGGTGGGCCGGGTATGCCGGAAATGCTGGCTCCGACCAGTGCCATCATGGGCATGAGATTGGGCGATAAAGTGGCTCTTTTAACCGATGGTAGATTTTCCGGAGGAACCAGAGGTGCTTGTGTTGGACATATCTCACCGGAAGCAGCTGATAACGGTCCCATTGCTGCACTCAAAGAGGGAGATATCATTTCAATAAATATACCGGAGAATAAACTGACAGTGGATTTGTCGGATGCAGAGATTAAGGAAAGGCTAAAAAATAAACCAAGTTTTCAATTAAAGATCAAAAAAGGATATCTGGCGCGCTATGCAAGAATGGTGTCATCTGCGAATACAGGTGCGGTGCTTCAGGTTCCGGATAATTAAATTTAAGAGGGTTTGTGATGAGTAAGAATTTAAAGATGTCAGGTGCTGATATATTTTTTGAATCTCTAAGGGAAGAAAAGGTTGAATATATCTTTGGCTACCCCGGTGGGTCAACCTTAAAAATATATGAGAAGCTTTACGATGTTAATTTTCTCAAACATATCTTAGTCAGACATGAGCAGGGGGCCACTCACATGGCCGAGGGCTATGCAAAAGCCACCGGCAAGGTAGGTGTCGTATTAGTAACCTCCGGACCGGGTGCAACAAATACGGTAACCGGGATTGCTGATGCTTATATGGATTCTGTACCGATTGTCGTTTTTACGGGCCAGGTACCTACTCATCTGATCGGTAATGATGCTTTTCAGGAGGCTGATATTATTGGGATAACCCGACCGATTACCAAGCATAGTTTTTTAGTTCGTGATGTAAAAGATCTGGCTTCCAGTATACGAAAAGCATTTTATATTGCTTCTTCCGGAAGACCTGGGCCGGTTGTCGTTGATCTGCCTAAAAATATGATTGCCACGGAGTGTGATTTTGAATATCCTGAAAAACTGTCAATTCGGGGATATAAACCAACATACGGCGGGCATTTAAATCAGATCAAAAAAGCGGCAAGAATGATCGCTAAAGCAAAAAAGCCACTGCTTTATGTCGGTGGCGGAGTGATCATGGCTAATGCGAGCAATGAACTCACCGCTTTTGCCAACGAAAATGGGTTACCGGTAACAATGACATTGCTGGGTTTGGGCGCTTATCCGGGGTCAGATAAATTATCTCTTGGTATGTTAGGTATGCATGGCACTTATTGGGCAAATCAGGCGGTTAATAATTGTGACGTTTTAGTGTCTCTAGGGGCGCGTTTTGATGACCGGGTAACCGGAAAAGTAGAAACATTTGCTCCCGGCGCCTTTAAAATTCATGTGGATATCGACCCAACGGCCATTGATAAAAATGTTATCGTTGACCTGCCGATCGTTGGCGATGTCAAGAATATACTCCCGGAATTAATGTCCGAAATGCAGGAGAAACCAAGCATTGATGATTGGTGGGATAAAATAGAGGCATGGAAAAAAGAATGCCCATTGGCTTATAATACCAGTGATGGTGAACTACGGCCACAATATGTGATTGAGAGAATTTCTGAATTAACAAAAGGCAATGCTGTAATCGTAACTGATGTCGGTCAACACCAGATGATAGCCACACAATACTATAAATTTATACATCCGCGATCACTTCTAACCAGTGGTGGTCTTGGCACCATGGGATTTTCTGTTCCGGCAGCCATTGGTGCATCCTTTGGTATTACCGACAAACCGGTAATTTCCATTAGTGGCGATGGTGGATTTCAAATGAATATGCAGGAACTGATTACCGCGGTTGCCTATAAAGTTCCGGTTAAATTCATCATCATCAACAATAGTTTTCTTGGCATGGTAAGACAATGGCAGGAACTGTTCCATGCAGAAAAATACAGTTTCACGGATTTAGGTCCAAGCAATCCGGATTTTGTAAAAATCGGCGAATCTCTTGGTATTCCCTCGTGGTCAACGGACAAAATCGATGCAGTCGATACCTTAATTAAAAAAGCAATGTCTGTTAAGGATGGACCAAGTCTTATTGAGTTCAAGGTATTGAAAGAGGATATGGTTTTCCCGATGGTACCTTCCGGTGGATCTATCTCAGACATGATTTTAGAAAGACTTAACCCTAAAAGGATGGTTTGATCATGAAACACACAATTTCATTGCTGGTTGAGAATAGTTTTGGTGCATTTGACAGGGTGGCCACTATGTTCAGCGCCAAAGGATTTAATTTACACAGTATCACGATTGGTGAAACAGAGATACGTGATATATCACGGATGACCATTGTTACCTCAGGTGATGATCAATTTATTAGTCAGGTTGTAAAACAGCTAAATCGATTGATCGACACGATTAAAGTCATTGATCTAACGAAAAATGATCGTACGGAACGTGAATTGGCGTTAATAACCGTGCAATACACAAAAGGCGTGCTGGAAGAATTGAAAAATATAAACGATATATTCCGTGGTAAAGTGGTTGATATCAATAACAAATCTGTTACTTTGGAAATTACCGGACCTCCTGCTAAGGTAAATGCTGCTGTGAATGTATTGATGCCGTATGGTATTAAAGAAATGGCACGCTCAGGGACTGTTGCTTTGAAGCGGGGTGAGCAGCTAAAAAATGCAAAAAAAGAATTGGATATGAAAAAATTATAGGAGTAAGACTGATGAAAATCTACTATGACTCGGATACAACACTCGACAGTTTAAAATCTAAAAAAATTGCCATCCTTGGATATGGAAGTCAGGGACATGCCCATGCATTAAATCTGCGTGATAGCGGTATGACTATCTGTATTGCGGAAGTTAAAGGCAGTGATGCCTGGAAAAATGCGGAATCGGCCGGATTTGAAGTGCTCGAAGCGGCTGATGCTGTTAAATCTGCTACGGTTATAATGGTTCTCCTGCCCGACCAGATTCAGAAGATAGTGTATGATGAAGCCATTGCCTCAAATTTGAAAGAAGCGGATACGCTGGTCTTTGCGCACGGTTTTAATATTCATTATAAGCAAATTGTACCGCCGGCAAATGTTAATGTAATGATGATTGCTCCCAAGGGCCCCGGTCATTTAGTAAGACGGACATTTACCGAAGGGAGCGGTGTTCCCTGTCTGATTGCTATACATCAGGATTATTCCGGTAGTACTAAGGAAATGGCGCTGGCCTGGGCAAAAGGAATTGGAGGTACGCGGGCAGGAGTTATTGAAACCAATTTTAAAGATGAAACAGAAACCGATCTTTTTGGAGAACAAGCGGTGTTATGCGGTGGTTCCGCTGAATTGATCAAAATGGGATTTGAGACCCTGGTCGAAGGGGGATATCCACCTGAGCTGGCCTATTTCGAATGTTTACATGAATTAAAACTGATTGTCGATCTTTTCTATGAAGGTGGCTTAAGCCGCATGAATTATTCTGTAAGTGATACGGCGGAATATGGTGGGATGACACGAGGCACAAAAGTAATAACTGAGGAGACGCGTAAGGCCATGCGTAAAATACTCGTGGAAGTTCAAAATGGAAAATTTGCCAAAGAATGGTTGGCCGAATATGCTAATGGACAGCCGAATATGAAGAGGTTGCGGGAGGCAACAAGGGAACACATGATTGAAAAAGTAGGCGCAAAGTTGCGTTCGATGATGTCATGGGTTACTACGAAATAAAAAAGGTTTAGACATGAATATTAAAATTACTCTTTTGCCGGGAGACGGTATTGGACCGGAGATAATGGACGAAGCCGTAAGGCTAATTAATCTGGTGGCTGATCGTTATAATATTACAGTACATTTTACCACACAACCGGTTGGTGGTGAATCGATCGATAAATTCGGCGAACCACTAACAGATGAAACATTGAATGCCTGTTATTCTGCAAATGCGATATTACTAGGTGCTGTTGGTGGTGAAAAATGGGAAGATCTTGAACATCATAGAAAACCGGAAGCTGGTTTGTTGAAGTTAAGAAAATCATTGGGTCTTTATGCAAATATTCGCCCGGCCAAGATTTATCCTTCGTTTCTAGGTGATTCTTCCTTAAAAGCAGAAATTTTAAAAGATACGGATTTTGTCGTTGTCAGAGAATTAACCGGGGGGATTTACTTTGGGGAACCACGTGGTTATGATTCCGACAAGGGATGGAATACGATGGTTTACCTGAAGGAGGAGGTGGACCGGATCGCTAAAATGGCATTCTCAATGGCCCGGGAACGGGGGGGGAAGGTAATTTCCGTTGATAAGGCCAATGTGCTTGAATGTTCACAGTTCTGGCGATCACGGGTGAAGGAGGTTCATCAGCAGTTTCCGGAAATTGATTTGAAACATATGTATGTCGATAATGCAGCAATGCAGATCGTTCGGGATCCCCGACAATTTGATGTGTTGGTTACCTCCAATCTTTTCGGTGATATTCTTAGTGATATTGCCGGGATGATAACCGGTAGTCTAGGTATGCTGCCATCTGCAAGTTTGGGTGATCGATATGCCTTATATGAACCGGTACATGGAAGTGCACCTGACCTGGCAGGAAAAAATATGGCAAATCCGATTGCCATGATAGCCTCTGTGGCAATGATGTTCAGACATTCCTTTCAAATGACACAAGCAGCGGGTATTATTGAAGAGGCAATTGAACGATCTCTAGAACAAGGGTATCGAACAAACGATATTCATTCAGGTGAAACCACACTGGTCTCTTTATCGGAAATGTCCGGATATATTCTGGCGAAAGTGGAAGAGATATTCAATAATAAAGCCATCGGTGTATTAACTTTATAAATGCATTAAGTGTTGATATAACGGCAGGGAGGAAATTGATCAAATGAGAAAAGAATTTTGACAGGATTAATCCCGACTGAGTCGGGATCCAAAGAATAAAAAACATATAGTCATATGATACAAACTTACAATGATCTATAATCTTTGGGACAGGTATTATGAAAAAGCAAATAATCATCTTTGATACGACATTAAGAGATGGGGAACAATCACCGGGTGCTTCATTAAATATATACGAAAAACTTGAAATTGCCCGTCAGCTGGAGAAACTTAAAGTTGATATTATTGAAGCCGGATTTCCGGTTTCCTCTCCTACTCAATTTGAGGCGGTGAAAAGGATTGCCGGAGAAGTTAATGTAGTCATTGCAGCCCTGGCAAGGGCGAAAGAAATTGACATAGAAGTCGCCTATGATGCTGTCCGTGGAGCACAGAAAAAACGCATACATACATTTAGCAGCACCTCAGACTATCACATTTTGGGAAAATTTGGTGCTTCACGCTATGGCCGTTCGCTTGCAGATAAAAGAAAAACCATCGTTAAAATGTCGCGTGAGGCGGTTCAATATGCAAAAACATTTTGTGATGATGTCGAATTTTCTGCTGAAGATGCCGGGAGAACAGATATCAATTACTTATGTGAAGTGATAGAAGCCGCGGTAGAAGCAGGGGCAACAACGATCAATATTCCTGATACCACCGGGTATACATTACCTGCGGAATTCGCAGAAAAGATAACGACAATTAAAAAACAGGTTAAAAATATAGAGAAGGTAATCATCAGTGTTCATTGCCATAACGATTTAGGGCTGGCGGTGGCGAACTCTCTTGCAGCAATCGATGCGGGAGCCCGACAAGTCGAATGTACCATCAACGGTATTGGCGAGCGTGCCGGTAATGCCTCAATGGAAGAACTTGTGATGGCAATTAATGTACGTAAAGATTTACTGGACTATCGAACCCGGGTGAAGACCAACGAAATTTATAATACCAGCCATATGGTTTCTGGTTTTACCGGATTAGTTGTTCAACAGAATAAAGCGATTGTTGGAGGTAATGCATTTTCTCACGAATCCGGAATACACCAGGACGGGATGTTAAAAAACAGAAATACTTACGAGATCATGACACCGGAGATTGTAGGTGTACCCACAACAAACATCGTTCTTGGCAGACATTCAGGCAGGCATGGATTGAAAATACGACTGAAGGCCCTGGGCTACACGGTTACAGAATCAGAATTAGACAAACTTTATTCTCTTTTTACCGAACTTGCAGATAAGAAAAAAGAAGTATATGATGATGACCTTCGTGGCCTTATGGGTGATGAACTATATAGGGAATCTTCATACGTGCATATGGAACAATTACAGGTTCACTCGGGTTCACACGCGATTCCAACGGCAAGTATCAAATTAAAGATAAAAGAAAATATCGTGAATGAATCAGCGACCGGAGATGGACCGGTGGATGCGGTTTTTAATTCGGTTGATCGGGCCTTAAATAAAAAATATAAGGTAGAATCATATCAGGTGCGATCGGTCACGGCGGGACGGCAGGCCATGGGCGAAGCCCTGGTCAGGGTACGGAATGGAGATAATAGTTTTATCGGCCGGGGAGTTTCGACCGATATCATCGAGGCCAGTGCCAAGGCTTATTTGCATGCCATCAATCTTTTAGAGTCTGAAAATAAAAATAGAAAAAAAGAAAAAAATAAGCGGCAGAAAAGCAGAAAGGCATAGTACGATCATGGGAATGACAATAACCGAAAAGATAATGGCAAAATCATCCGGAAAAGAAAAAGTTGTACCGGGTGAAAATATCTGGTTAAACGTCGATACTTTGATGACACATGATGTCTGTGGACCGCCCACTATTCAAATATGGAAAAATGAGTTTGGTGAACAGGCAAAGATTTGGGATAAACATAAACTTGTTATCTTCCCTGATCATTATATTTTTACTGCCAATACGCATGCCAATCGGAATGTGCAAATACTTCGGGATTTTGCGAAGGAATATGATTTGCCTAATTATTATGATGTCGGAACAGACAGGTATAAAGGGGTTTGTCATATTGCACTGGCTGAAGAAGGGTACAATATTCCCGGAACGGTTTTAATTGGGACTGATTCACATACATGCACATCCGGCGCTTTTGGCCTTTTCGCGACCGGCGTCGGTAATACAGATGCAGCGTTTATTATGGGTACGGGTAAAATATGGGAAAAAGTACCGGAGTCAATAAAATTTACCTTTGACGGTGAAATGCCGCCATACCTCTCAGCAAAAGACCTGATTCTTCAGGTGCTCGGGGATATTACTACCAATGGCGGGACCTATCGCGCTCTTGAATTCAATGGTTCTGCAGTTTCATCTTTAGATATGCACGAACGAATGACCTTGTCAAATATGGCTATCGAAGCCGGGGCGATGAATGGCATCATTGCTGCCGATAAAGTTACAGAATCCTATTTACAGAATATAAATAAAACGCCTATAGATATCATCCAAAGTGATAATGATGCAAAATATCACAGTGTATATAACTATGATGTTCAAAAAATTGAACCGCTGGTCGCAAAACCACATAGTCCGGATAACAGAGATAAAGTTAGCAATGTACAGGGTGAAAGATTAACTAAATGTTATATAGGTTCCTGTACCGGTGGAAAAATTAATGATTTTATGGCTGCCGCAAAAATATTACTGGGTAAGGTTGTGAAGGTCCCGACTTTTATTGTTCCAGCCAGCACGCAGATAGCAAAACTTCTTGAAGAAAAGACCTATAAAGGCGTCTCGATCAAAGATATTTTAGAAGAATCCGGTTGTGTGATCGCCCAATCTTCATGTGCGGCCTGTCTGGGAGGGCCGGAGGATACAATCGGCCGCTCAGTGGATCATGACATAGTCATTTCAACAACCAACCGGAATTTTCCCGGACGAATGGGAAGTAAAAAATCTGAGGTGTACCTTGCTTCTCCCCTAACCGTCGCGGCTTCCGCTGTTAATGGTGTGATCACTGATCCCAGAGATTTTTTATTGTAGGGACGTGGCATGCTGCGCCTTAAAGAAAAGTGAAGAGAAAAGAGCGTGTAGGGGGCACGGCGTGCCGTGCCCTGGAGGAATAGGGATTAGGGTGTAAGGTTGGTAGAATTTGAAACATATCAGGTAGGCAGAGCGCACCGGCGACAATTAAAAATGAAATATATTACGAGGAATGAAAAATGGACAGTAAAAAGATAGGTAAAGCATATGTTCTGGGAGCAAATATTGATACTGATCAAATCATTCCAGCCGAACATCTGGTTTATAGTCTGTCTGATCCCGAGGAATCAAAAATGTATGGACGTCACGCCCTTTCGGGTGTGCCGGCGGAAAAAGGGGGCCTTCCCGACGGCCATATTCCATTTATTGCTGGTGACAGCTACCTCTCTGACTTTGAGATTATTATCGGCGGGTCAAATTTTGGATGTGGATCTTCGCGAGAACACGCACCGTTCGCATTAAAACAGGCAGGTATTAAAGTTATAATTGCTGAATCCTATGCCCGTATTTTCTACCGAAATTCAGTGGATGGCGGATTTCTTATTCCTCTCGAAAGTGAAGAAAATATTATTTCTGAAATAAAAACAGGGGATCAGGTGGAGATTGATTTTGATAAAAGTATTTTGGAGAATAAAGAAACGGGTAAAATATATCAGCTAAAATCACCAGGTGCTGTTCTACCGATTATAGAATTCGGTGGTTTGTTTAATTATGCCCGTGAAAATGGAATGATATAGAAGGATTTTCAATATAAAGAGGCAAATTATGAAGCAAAATAATTATATAGAAATATTCGATACGACACTTAGAGACGGAACACAGTCGGAAGCGATCAGCTTATCCATCCAGGATAAATTATTGATTACCCAAAAACTGGACGAATTTGGTATCGATTTTATCGAAGGTGGCTGGCCAGGAAGCAATCCAAGAGACGAAGAATATTTTAAAAAGGTAAAAGCACTTTCATTGAAACATGCTCATATCTGCGCGTTTGGTTCAACGGCTCGCGATCCTAAAAACATTGAACGGGATAATAATATACAAAAGCTACTTAAATCTGAAACACCGGCAATCTCAATCTTTGGTAAGAGCTGGCGTCTGCACTCTGAAAAAAGTCTAGGGCTGACCGATGATCAAAATGAAGAATTAATTTACAAATCGGTGCTCTTTTTAAAAAAAAATGGAAGGAAAATCATATACGACGCCGAACATTTTTTTGATGGTTATAAAGATGACAAGGAATTCGCTATAAAAATGTTAAAAGCGGCTGAACAGGGTGGGGCAGATGTGATTGTTTTGTGTGACACAAATGGCGGAACCCTCTCGGGAGAAGTGTTTGATATTTTTTCAAGTGTTAGAAAATCAATCGATTCTCCGTTGGGAATACATGCCCATAATGATGGAGAGACGGCTGTTGCCAATTCGTTGCAGGCAGTCGTTGCCGGTGCTGTTCATGTGCAGGGAACGATCAATGGATTTGGGGAAAGATGCGGGAATGCCAACCTGTGCAGTATAATTCCTAATTTAAATTTAAAAATGAATAAAAAAACCGGCCAGGTCAGAAATCTGGAAAAGCTAACCTCACTCTCTCATTATGTAGATGAAATTATGAACCAGGTGCCAAATAACCGGGCCGCTTTTGTAGGAAAATCGGCTTTTACCCATAAAGGTGGTATCCATGTCAGTTCGATCCTAAAAGATAACCGAATGTATGAACATATTGTTCCGGCAACAGTTGGAAATCGCCAGCATGTTATTATTTCAGATCTGTCTGGAAGGAGTAATATACGTTATAAAGCACAAGAATTTGGTTTTGATCTCTCTGACGACAAAGAGTTCAGCAAAAAATTTGTTGGTCAAATAAAGTCAATGGAATATGAAGGTTTTCAATTCGATGGGGCTGAGGCATCGTTCGAATTATTGCTTTTGGCAGAATTGAACGAATACGAACCATTCTTTGATGTGATCTATACTAAAATAAATGTTATGTTTAACCATGAAGGTCATAAATATGCAGAAGCGGTTTTAAAAGTAAAAGTCGGGAAGGACATAGAACATACGGCTGCTGATGGTAATGGCCCGGTAAATGCTTTAGATTCGGCGCTACGCAAGGCTCTGATGAGATTTTACCCGGAGATAAAAAATATACACCTGGTAGATTACAAGGTGAGAGTACTTAATGAAAGAAATGGTACAGCAGCTAAAGTCCGTGTCTTGGTAGAATCAAGTGATGGTGAAAAAATGTGGTCAACCGTGGGTGTCTCGCACGATATCATTGAAGCAAGTCTTCAGGCCCTCAATGACAGTTTGAACTATAAGATCCTGAAAATGCAAAAACCGGGGGAAAAAGTGATGAATTATTAATCACAGAAAAATGGATAACCGAGACGCTAACAAATTATCAATCAAAGAAAAGAAGTCCACTTTAGCTGCTTTTATTTAACAAATCACTCTGAATTTTGAGCGCCCGATTGTGCAATAGTTGATATATTTCCTTAACCAGCTTCTCATCCACCCCAAGTTTCCGTGCCTGCTCCAGGCGATCCTCTAATAAATACTGCCAGCGGTGTAGCTGCAGAATGGTCATATTATGACTTTTTTTGTACTCCCCGATCTTACTTGCAATTTCTGTCCTTCGGAGAAGAATTTCCAAAAGAGCGGTATCTGCGGAATCTATTTCCATGCGTAACATGTTCAAAATTTCTTCACCATTCATGCCATTGCCCTCTGGTTTACGGAACTTAAGTTCGCCGAGAATGGATTTTAAAACATCTGGTTTGATTTGTTGTGAAGCATCACTCAAGGCAGAATCAGGGTCAATGTGACATTCAATCATCAATCCCTGCATGGCCAGATCTAAAGCATTTTGGGACAACTCGGCAATGAGATTCCGTTTGCCACCGATATGGCTGGGATCACAAATAATAGGAATTTCCGGTACCTGTCGTTTTAATTCCACTGGAATTTCCCATTTTGGAGCATTTCGATAGGGTGTTTTCTCAAAGGTGGAAAATCCCCGATGAATGGCTCCTATTTTTTTAATACCAGCCTGGTAAATTCTTTCAAGTGCACCCAGCCAGGAGTTAATATCCGGATTAATGGGGTTTTTAATCAGCACAGGGATATCCACCCCTTGAAGGGCTGTGGCAATTTCTTGAACAGAGAATGGATTTACAGATGTGCGGGCACCGATCCATAGCACGTCTATCTCATACTTCAGAGCTTCCTCAACATGATGTACATTTGCAACTTCTACGGCCGTCTGTAACCCGGTCCGTGATTTTACATTTTTCAACCATTGTAAACCCTTGACACCTACACCCTCAAACCCGTTCGGACGTGTCCGGGGTTTCCATATACCGGCACGAAAAATGGAGACTCCGGGGATTTTAGCCAGCTTGTCAGCGGTTTTCATTACCTGACTTTCTGTCTCAGCACTACAAGGTCCGGCGATGATCAATGGTTTTTCATTGCCTGGCATCCAATCAACATTGAGATCAAGACTGGGCTGATGGGTGTGCATTTTCATATCTGCACCTCAAATTTTATTATTATAACCATACCGCAGCCCGAGGCTGCAAACAAATCAAAGACAAAAGAAAAAAGACAAAAGTTTTTAAAATTTTTAACAAAACAGCAAAGTTTTTGGCTATAATAGCATCATGACAGACAATCTGGCAAAAAAAAAGCCCCGATTAATTTCGGGGCCTTTAAGAAGAATATTTTGTACTAACACAAATGTCAATACATGTCTCCCACGACCCCGGGAGTAGTAAAAAAAATAATATTAAAAAAGAAGTGACATGTATTGATCATATTTTTCATATCTTATACCTAATTTTTACAATGTTAATAAACTATAAAAGGAATGTCAATTAATAATATGGTACAGGAAAACCGCTTCTTTGGCTCTTTCAGATTTGAAACCAAAAGGTTCAAATTGTAACTTATATAAATTTCCATTGTAATAATACTCTACCAGTATTATGTTGTTATATATTAATGATTTTAATTTTTTTTAGATGAGTGAACACTAACGTACTGGATTGAAAAGAATGAGTTACAACAAAAAGAAAAAGATCGCTTTTCAGGGAATACCCGGGGCACATTCAGATGTGGCCTGCCGGTATATTCATCCTGATCTGAAATCCATTCCTTATCCATCTTTTGAAGATGTATTTGAGGCGGTAAAGTCTGATAAAGTATCTTTTGGTTTAATCCCGATTGAAAATTCGCAGGTTGGACGGGTGGTGGAAATACACAATCTCTTGCCGGAAATGCATTTATTCATTATTCAGGAGTATTTTCACCGCGTCCATCATTTTTTAATGGCCCCCAAAGGAGCGGGTAAAAACAGTATTAAACATGTCTATTCTCATCCCCAGGCTTTATTACAATGCAGAAAAAATATACATCATTTGGGTCTGATCCCCCATCCCTATGCAGATACGGCATTAGCTGCCAAAGATGTTTCCGAATGGAATGATCCGTCAAAAGCGGCACTGGCATCAAAACTGGCTGCGGAACAGTATGGACTTAAAGTTCTTAAGAAGAATCTTGAAGATAATAATGATAATACAACCTTATTTGTTACTATCGCCAGAAAACCGATTGATCCGGATCCGGCAAAAGGCAAAGTATTAACCTCGTTAGTATTTGTAGCCCGAAATATTCCTGCTGCTCTCTACAAATCTCTCGGTGGTTTTGCAACCAACAAAATAAATTTATTAAAACTGGAGAGCTATATTCCCGGCAAAACGAAAAAACTGGCTAAATTTTTTGTTACTTTTGAGGGTCATCCCAAGGAACGTTTGATTCAATTGGCATTAGAGGAATTACGGTTTTTTTGTGACAGTGTGACACTTCTGGGAACCTATTATAGCGATAAAAGCCGGTTTATGTAGGGGCCCCGCAGCCGATCGTACCTTTAGGGGGGTATAAGGGAAGGGTATAAGGGAAGGGTATAAGGTATAGGGGTATAAGGTATAGGGTATAAGGATATACAGAAATTGTAGAGACGGGCCGATGGGGCCGTTTCAAGAGAGAAAAGTTAGGCAAAAAGAGATGAATAGGGGCGCATTGTGATGCGCCCGGACATATAAAGTACGGTTGAGCATCATTATGGTAGATTGGATCGAAACCAACAAAGATAAAAAACATATCACCAGAGAAAAAACCAGGGCACGGGAATTACGGAAATCCCAATGGTGGAAAAATGAGATTGCAAAAGGCGTGTGTCATTACTGTGGTAAGAATTTTTCCCCAGATGAACTGACCATGGATCATATCGTTCCCATCTCTCGCGGTGGAAAAAGTACAAAAAGAAATGTAGTCGCTTGCTGCAAGGGCTGCAATAATAAGAAAAAATATATGACCCCGGCAGATATCATACTGGAGAATATAAAGAATAAAAGCTAGCTACAAATCACAACAGTTCCAACATTTTAGGAACCACTTCAAATAAATCACCGACAATGCCATAATCGGCGACTTTAAAAATCGGCGCTTCAGAATCTTTATTTATAGCCACAATATACTTCGAAGAAGACATTCCCGCCAGATGCTGTATAGCACCGGAAATACCTACGGCGATATAAAGAGAAGGTGATACTGTTTTCCCTGTCTGTCCCACCTGTTCTTCATATGGTCGCCATCCAGCATCGACGACTGCCCGGGAAGCACCTTGAGCAGCATTTAATTTTTTGGCCAGATCGGTAATCAGGTGAAAATTTTCCGGACCTTTCATTCCTCGCCCTCCGGAAACTATAATGTCCGCTTCGGTTACATCCAGTTTGTCTTTTGATCCTGCTATAACCCCGGTAACCGTAGATTTTATATCAGCGGGATCAACGATATACTCTTTCAACTCAGCCGTAACAGGATTTTCTTCAGCCAGATAAACATTTGGTCTTATCGTTAACATTTTAATTTCAGACTTTAAGCGAATGCTAGCCCGCACCTTTCCGGCATACATCGGACGTACGATTTTCAAGTCACTACCGGCTGTTTCAACTGAAATACAGTCTGTTGCCAACGCGGCGTCTAATCGGGCAGCTACACGCGGAGCCAAATCCTTACCCATCAGCGTTGCTCCCATAATGATGATAGTAGCCCCTTCTTCTTTTATAATATCAGCGAGGATTTTTGCATATCCATCCGGTTGATATAAAGAAAGGGCCTGGTTTTGGCAGGTAATGACTTTAGAAGCGCCATATTTTCCAAGTGTTTCCCCAAGGGAAGTAACATTATTGCCAATGAGCACTGCGATCAGCTCGGCGCCCAGACCATTTCCCAGTTTTTTGGCTATGGTAAGATTTTCAAATGCTATTTTTTTAAGTTCACCTTGTCTTTGTTCGGCAAATACGAGTATTTTACTCATTTATATAGTCTCCTCACTATTTCCGGTTTTAGAATATTACCCTGGTTAAATGCAAAGTAACCCAAATCATGATATTACTTTCGCTTCCTCTTTTAAAAGCCGAATTAATTCGGGTACGGCTTCTGCACCTGAGCCGACGATTTTACCCGGCGGTTTTTGTGGCGGATATTCAACCGCCAGTATTTCAATTTTATCCTCGGGAATCTCAACGGTTCTTTCCTCAATGGTTATTTTTTTTGCTGCCATGATTCCTTTTAGAGAAGCATAACGGGGTTCATTGAGGCCACGCTGGGTGGTAACAATGGCCGGCAAATCGCATTGGAATTTTTCAAAACCTCCTTCAATCTGTCTGTCGGCGAGAATTTTATTATCATTTATTTCCAGTTTTGTAACCACATTTGCTGCGGGTATCCCAAGTTTTTCGGAAAGAATCGGGCCCATTTGTTGGCAATCATCATCGATAGCCTGTTTACCAAGAAAAATAAGGTCATAGTTTCCATCGCGCAGCACTTCTGCTAGGGCCCCGGCAGTTGCCATGGGATCATGCGGAAGTTTGTCCGCTTTAATGTGAATTGCCTTGTCCGCGCCCATGGCCAGGGCGCTTCGAATGGCAGTTGTGATGCGATCAGGACCCAATGACAGGATAGTTATCTCACCGCCGTGAATTTCCTTCATTTTTAGTCCTTCTTCGACGGCGAATTCATCATAGGGATTAAGAATAAAATTAATTTCTTTTTCCTCAATCCACTTTTTATCTTCTGTGATTTTTATTTTTGTTTCCGTATCGGGAACCTGCTTTATACATACAGCAATATTCACGGTCATCCCTCCTTTTGCTATTATAGTCAAAAACTATGTTATTTTTGTAAAAATTTTACCAACTGGATAATTCATTTCTCGCGACGGCGCATAGGAAACAAGACAAAATACAAAAGACAAAATACAAAATATTTTAAACTTCTGTTTATAACCAGTTTTCGTAGACTTTATTATTATATTTTGTATTATTTATTTTTTATTAGTTCCTGCGTTTCCGCGCCGCTGCGAGAGATTTTTATAATTGGATCAAACTAATGAATATCTTTGTTTGTAGCCTTGGGCTACGCTATCCGATTGCATCATTTTAAGTGCGATATTCACCATCTTCTATCACGGTATCGGCAATTTTCAGGATATTTTGATCGTCATTTTTGTCGATCATCAAGAGATTCCTGCGAATACGTCGCCAGGCTTGTTCACTAAAGGCATTACAGAATGCGATCTGTCGGCGACAGCTTTCCTCCCCTTGTAAATGAATACACCGATCGACTCGTGAGATGGTGGCTATCATTCCAAATAAATCGATTGCCGCGTTAGCAAGACGGATTTGGATGCTTTGTTTTTTTATAATGTGTTTACCATATTTTATTAAGACGCGTTCTGTCGTGATATGAAGATTATGCGCCCATTCTTCAAATTCGGATTTCGCCTTTATGAGGCTGGAATGTACGTCAGGAATCCGTTCTGTCGTCAGGCGGTCTTTCATGTAATGAACAGCAAAATCGGTTAGCAAACCGAATCCTTTAATCGGGTCACTTAATGCTTTGCCCATTTTTTTGAGATATTCTCCGCGTTCCTGTATCCCGGATAAGGCTGTAAAAATGCGCATAATTTCATTTGTCCCCTCGAATATCTGATTTATACGGGCATCCCTGAGCCACTGTTCATAGGGATATTCTCTACTATAGCCAATACCACCAGCCATTTGTAAACATTCGTTTACATTTTCCCAAAGGGCATCTGTGGAATATACTTTACTCATTGCTGATTCAAGAGAAAAATCGATATCTCCCTGATCAATAAGAGCAGTCGTCAAATAGACCATAGATTCGGCCACAAAAATGCGCAAGGCGATTTGTGCGATTTTTTCTCTGATTAATTCAAAAGAGACAAGGGGTCTTCCAAACTGATGCCGCTCATTTACATGCTTCAGAATGTACTTCAAGGCCGTTTTTGAACCGCCAACATTTCCCCCAGCCAGTCCGACACGACCGGTATTAAGAATTTCCATGGCTATCTTGAATCCTTTACCGCGTTGGCCGAGGAGATTTTCTATAGGAACTTCTACATTATCGAAGATTAGTTCGGTTGTGGAGGTACCACGGATTCCCAATTTTTCTTCTTTCTTTCCGGATTTTATACCCATATCCCTGGTGATCATAAAGGCACTTATTTTATCCTTTTTTCCTTCACCGGGTATATCTATCTCCTCTTTAGCAAAAATAGTAAAGAAATCGGCGATTCCGCCATTGGTGGTCCACATTTTATTACCATTAATAATATATATACCCTTCTTTTCATCACGAACAGCACGAAGTTTGATACCGGCAGCATCTGATCCTGCCCCTGCCTCAGTGAGACCATAAGCGGCAATCATCTCTCCTGTGGCCAGTTTAGGTAAATATTTTTTCTTTTGTTCCTCGGTTCCATAAAGAAGAAGACCTTTAAGCCCAATCGATTGGTGAGCACCGATAATCAGGGCCATGCTGCCGTCATACCTGGCCACTTCTTCCAGAATGCGAACATAGGCGGTGGTACTTAATCCAAAACCCCCATATTCTTCAGGGATGACAAGCCCAAACAAGCCCAATTCTTTAATACCGTTGATCACGTCTTCCGGAAATTTCTCTTCCTGGTCGAACTTTGCAGAGTCCACATAGTTTTCTGCAAATTTCCTGATAGTTTCCAAAATCAGGTTGAGATTTTCTTTTTCTTCTTCATCCATCAGAGGATAAGGGAATATCAACTCATCTAAAATAAAGCCGCTATAAAGTGACTTGAAAAAACTAGGGTGACTAATCTTATCAGACATTTTTTTCTCCTATGCTGATAATAGGTAGTTTCGAAAATTAACCACAGAGCGCACCCGTCTCAGCCGGGCAGGCAGAGTAATTATTTAATATTTATTGAGTTATATGAGATTCTTCTTCTCTCTACTCTGTGAACTCATAAGTTTTTAAAATTAATTTCTCATCCATTTGTCAGAATTTTTTTTTATTTATCGATAGCTAATATTATAGCACAGGTATCTAAACTTCCTTCTTACTCTCTTTTCATCTAAAACAGATTTCATAAAATAATTAATAGATTAGATCCCCTTCTCTTTTTATACAATTCAAAAAAACTTAAATGTAACCTCTTTAAGAGATCACAGAGTGTTTCTCAGTACCACCTACGGTGGATAATCTTAAAAAACATTTACAATTTTGATCAATTTATAAATTCTGATTGCGTTTTTTGAGTCGCATATCGTGTTGATTTAAATATTAACCACCAAGCGCACGAAGCACACGA
>CAZBBC010000030.1:24595-35858 GCA_964489835.1 uncultured Calditrichota bacterium | reverse complement strand
CATCGCTGGCCAAGGCCTGGCGAAATCCGTCGCTGGCTAAGGCCTGGCGAAAACCATCGCTGGCTAAAGCCTGGCGAAATCCGTCGCTGGCTAAGGCCTGGCGAAAACCATCGCTGGCCAAGGCCTGGCGAAATCCGTCGCTGGCTAAGGCCTGGCGAAAACCGTCGCTGGCTAAGGATCTACGAAAACTTTCACTGGCTATTGCTTTACGAAAACCTTCGCTAGCTATCGCCTGCCGAAAACCTGCACTTGCCAAAGATCTACGAAAGTTCTCACTGGATATCGCCTCTTGAAAGCTCTCATCATTAATTAATCGCTGGATTTTGTCATCCTGCAATAATTTTTGTACCTCAGATTCCTCCAGTATTACATCATCACTACTCAACTGATCAGCATTATATCTTTCGGCCTTTTCAACACCTTGAATCGTGCCTGTTAGCCCTTCAGTTGACAAGGGTGGATAAAAAAACGCAAAATATGCAATAACAATGAGAAGCACAGCTAAACCGCCGATCATCAGGCCAACACGCTGATTCTGGCTTTTTTTAGTGGTCTGTTCACTCATATTTGTTCCTCCATAAGTTAGTGGTAAATTAAAAGATTTATTTATGGTTACATACTAAGTACATTAGAAATATTTAAAAGTTGGAATATTTTTTTTAGTCTTAATTATTTACAGGTTATATAATAAGTTGTTGACTGTAGATTTGCTTTCCGCAAATAAATAACTTGTAATTTATCGGTGTTATACTGTCTTTTATTTTGCTGAATGTTAATCTAAAAATGCTGTTCTCTCTACCAGAAACCACAATGGCATTATCCTTTGTTTCAAAAATGTTTTTATTATTGTTGAGAGGCATAAAATTTAAAAAGCGAACTTCGGTGTCATTATATTCCAGAATAAAATTAAATTTCTCAGCGGTACATATATTAATGTTTAACAATAAATAATGATCTAAGCGATGGATGCTGATGGAACCCTTTGCCTGAGGTAAATCAATCATGGATTCTTTTATTTTTTCGATCTCGCTTTCTTCACTCATTCTGATGGTACCATAAAAATCTCTCATATCCACCGGCTTCTTTTGTATATGGTCCTGTAACCACACCGCGGTGATAATAAAACCGAAGATGAGGCCGATAGTAAATGCATAGGCCAATTTTGGATTGGATGGGATCAACCAACGGGTAAATGCCCATTGCTTCTGTTTCCTGTTATTTACTTTTGAATAAAGGTTTAAATCTATGGCATTCATGATATTTTTCTTCAGATTGGAAGGGGGATCAATATCAAGAACACTGTTGAGAGGTTTAATGATCGATCCTAACTCCTGATACAGTTTTCGGGCACCTGAATTATTTGCTATATACTGATCGAGCATTGCTTTTTCACTAGTCGAAATCACACCTTCAATTTCCTTATGCATTAACCCGACAATTTTTCTATCAATCATTTGCTTTGATATCCTTACTAATTAAAATCTGCCCTAATAACTGTCTGGCGGTAAATAACCGGGATTTTATGGTTTTCTCAGGAATATGTAAAATATTACTCATATCCTGATAGGTACAATTATGAAAATGTCTCAGTATAATTGGTATTCTATAGTTAGATTCTAATTCCATGAGTGATTTCTGTATGGTCTCGGATATTTCCAATTGGTTATAAACCTGATCCGGTGTACCCTCTTTCGACACATACATATCACTCAATTCTTCCATCCGCACTTTTTGCTTTAATTGGTTCAGAGTTTCATTGATGGCAATCCTGTACACCCAACTGAAAAATTTGTATTTGTTATTATAGGATTTCAAATTTTTATATACTTTAACAAACACCACCTGTGTAATATCCTCGGCATCATCGAAATTATTGCACATTCGAAAGACCAGATTAAATATCGGTTTTTGATATCGGTCAAGAAGTATCTCAAATGCTTCACTATTTCCTTTCAAACAAAGTTTGACAAGGGCGATATCTTCGTATTTATCCATAAGTACAAGCGTTAATTAAAAAAGTTGGTTTTTTTGTTAAATTATTTAACCTGGATAATTCATTCCTCACAGCGACGCAACGATTATTATGAAAAATGAAAAAAGACAAAAGATAAAAGAAATTGATATATATTCATTTTTCATTTGTCCTTTTTCATTGTCTTTATGCGTCTTAGCGCTTCTGCGCGAGATGTTTGTGAATAGATCAGGTTAATTATCTTTTTGGTTTATTTTATTATTGATCAAGACTTATGTACTTCCGCCCTGGCGGATAGCAGGAGCGATTAGTAAAGTTTTGGTGTCATTCAGAATGAATCTTCCTACATATCGAAATGACGGGAATGTTTTCACGTTTCATGGTTGACGTTTGACGTTTCACGATTGACTATGTTGTATCAGAAAAGTATAATTTTACGTTACGTTCTTTGAGTGACTAATAATAATGATTAATGGAAGCAAGAGGTTCAGAAATGATCTAACTTCGCTTGATTGAATCCGATATGTGATCATTTGATTTCAAAAATTCCATCAAATCCGGTGAACCTGAATATATTGCGAATATGCAGGTTCATATTTATCAACTTTAATTGATGTCCACTGTGTTTTAATCTATTTTGGGTCTCCACTAAAATACCCAATCCGGCACTAGAGATATAATCCAGCTTTTCCAAATTTACTAAATGAGTAGTACAAATAGTATCAAATACTAATCTAGCTTCAGCCTCCCGCGCCGCATCGAATTTCCCCTCTAGATGAATTTGATTGTCGATACCCATCGTAATTTTAAACATGGAAATCCTTCTCACTCACAGTTATTTCCGGCTTTTTAAGATCGACTTGTCCTATTTAAATATTTTTTGTAAGTCCATCCGCTGTCAGAGCAATAGAAATAAATATATCTGAGAATATACTAAATTCAATGAATGGAGTAACAATCTTTAAATTCAAACGGAATTGTTAATATGAAAATTCCATGCACCTTATGATCTGACTAAAATCTGCACAGAATATCAATCGGGTTGTTTTTCGGGCTAGTATAAAGTCTGTGAAACGCCCAAAATTAATTTTCGGCCATAATCGGGATAACCTACCACCGTCGAATAACGTTCATTGGTAAGATTATAGACTTCAAAGTATAGTCTCGTTTTGAATTTTTCACCAAAAGTTTTCCCCAGTGTCATATTTATAATAAAATAGTCCCCAAGAGGTTGCGGTTGTGTTGGCTGGCCCTTGATACGGGCAGCAAATCTGGTGTTTTCGTAGGATGAAACATATTTCGTAAAAAGATTTATATCAATATCTGCATAATCATAATACAACCCGGCAGATGCAATAAATCCTGGATATTGAGTATTGGTTTTATTTTCCCCATCTTCTTCAAAATGTGAATTTAATGACAACATATTTATAAAACACTCCAGGCGATTAAACCATAGAGGCGATCGTGCTTCAAATTCGATACCTGTTTGGTACTGATCCCGGTTTAAATAATATTCAAGGATGCGTCCATCCGTAATCTGTACTGTATCGCTGAGTACAATGGCATTTTTTTGGGCAATATAAAATCCCGATAAAGAAATTTTACCAATATTTTCAATCATCATCTGAAATCCAAGATCCACTTTAGATCGTATCTCATTTTCAGGTTTTTCAAAGGTATCACTCAGTGAGCCTTCTCTTGGTTTGATCTGTCCGGCAGCGAGATTTAAATGAAGAGAATATGGATAATCAAAATGATAAGCGGCGCCTAAGCTGGCGTTCACAATCGCCGGTTCCCAAGTATCGACAATCGGTTCCGCTGCTGTGAATGCGCCGGCAACACCATTAATATTAAAAGCGCCGTATTCATTGATATGTGTTTTTGACCAGCGCAGTCCGCCATCGAGGTTTAAATTTCCGAAACGGTGCTCATCAACGATCACAGCGGAAAAAGTTTCCAAATCTGAGCGGCGTCCCACATAAAAACGTTTACCGTTAGGTGCCACCCAGTGGTTGTAAAGACCTCCGAATCGAAGCGTATTGTTTGTAAACAGCGAGATCGCCTGTGTAAAATTAAAGCCATATTCATAATCACGCTCAGAAGTACTGATCGGAGAAGGATCACCCTCCGTAACATAAACCGGATCTCTTTTTGCGTAGTAGAGTAATAGTTCACTGGATATTTTTTGACTGGGCTGATAAAATGCTTTTAGATTAACCAGCGTGGATTTGTAAGGATCATATTTGGAAACAGTGGTTTGCAGGGTATTTGTGGCGGGCGGTTCCGCTAAGGCCAGTTCCCGTTTCCCATTCAGATGAAATAAATTTAAATCAATGGTGATCGCTGCTGACGGTTGCCAGTCAATTCTTCCGTAAACATTAGCCATTCTTTCTGCAGCATTTTTCTGGTCAGGACCCCGGGTACCCTGAATGCCAATTCCTGTCGCATATGAGAAGTTACCGATTTTTGAGCCGTGAGATAAGCGGGCCCGATAAGACTCAAAAGTACCATATTCACCAGAAAATGACGTTTCAGCACGCTCATAGCGCCTGGTATCAACCTTGATAATCCCAACCAGACCGGTTAATCCTGTTAACAAGGCAGCACTCGATCTGACGATCTCGATTTTTTCAATATCTGCTGATGAAAAAAAGTATGGTAATTCATGGAACTCTCTCTGCCAGCAACCATTTATGGCATATTCCGGGTAAGGATAGGTTTGTCCACGCATGGAAAAAAATTGCTTAACTTTCCTTCCCCGTGTCTCTACCAGCGCCCCGGGGATATACTGCATGGACTCAATTAATGTTTTGGCACCCTGTTTTAGAATTTCATGTCTTTTTACAACAGATATCGCAGGATAGAGTGCTGGTGACTCTGATTCTGGAGAGGCCACGACATCACGATACCGTTGCGCGGTCACTTCAATCGGTTTCAATTGCAACACGGTAGGGACCAACTGAATATTCATTTGCCTCAAAGAGTCAGTAACGACCGTTAAAGGAATCCGGACAATTTTATAACCTATCATTGAAGCTTCCAATGTGTATTCACCGGACGGAAGTCCGAAAAGATCAAAGTTCCCATCGACCCCACTGGTCGTACCAAACGGTGTCCCACTGATAATAATGTTTACATCACTCAGAGGTTGGTTCGTTTCGGCATCGGTTACTGTACCGGTAACAGCCTGGGAAAAAGTAATCTTCGTATGTATGAGCAACAGAAATAATGTCAGGATCAATATCCATAGCCTGCTAAATATTATTTTCATCCGATATACCTATTAATAATTTTGGTAGTGTCAAAAATAACCACAGAGGACCTAGGGCTCACCCTTCAGGTGAGCGACGGCTTCTGGCCGTTCTAATTAGAATATATAAATATCTTTTACCACGAAGTCCACGAAGGTCACGAAGATATTAAAATGACTATTTTTTTATCTAAAGCAAAGTTTACACAAAGATTATATAAATATAAAAACTTCGTGTGCTTCGCGCGCTTCGTGGTTAAATAAATGCTCAGATATTATTTGTATCAACCGCAAACTTTGTTTTTGTGGTTTTCCATTTGCCACGGGTAAAATCCGGTACCTTCACCGGAGCACTTCCTTTGGCAATAGAAACTTCAGAAAGGGGGCCAATTACACTCATAATAGCTGCATCATAAGCATCAATCGGTGTCTGCGTTTTGTTTCTTACCGCATCGATAAATAATTTCAATTCAAGATAATCAGTACCGCCATGTGATATATTGCTTGCCTTATCTTGCATCTTCCGCCACCAGGTATGATCATATTTTTCCTGATAGGGATCAAACGACTCCCATTTATGATACTCCGGACTGACACCGCTCAGATAAACAGCATTTCGCTGTTCATTATAGATACCCTTTGTCCCCTGAATCATCCATCGATTATCGTAGGGACGAGGTAACTGCATATCATAATTGATGACAATGGATTTCCCTTTTTTTGTTCGAACCACCGTTGTAACGATATCTCCCTGCGCATATTTTCTTTTTGCATTGGGGTGGTCAGGACCGAATTTTCTAATAAAATAATCATTGATACCAAAACAATTGGTTGCGGTTGAGGTTAGGGTATCATAATAATCACCACACCCAATGTCCATCCAGCTGATCACCGGACCGATTTGATGGGTCGGGTACTGGTCACGGTTATGATTGAGCAGAAATTTTGCCGACCAGCGATCAGCCCCTGTTTCTTTATCAAAAAACCAATGATCAATACAATCGTGTGAATGGGCACAGTGGCAGTGAACCTGTTCACCGAGCAACCCCTTACGGATCATGTTCAGCACTGCCAGATTATCGCGGCGGAAACTCCAGTTTTCAAGCATCATACAGGGGATCCCGGTGTTTTCATAAGTATCAACCAGTTCCCAGCATTCTTCCAGGGTATAGGCAGCAGGGACTTCCGTACCGGCATATTTGCCTGCTTTCATGGCATATACAGCCATTGGGGTATGCCATTCCCAGTAGGTGGCAATAATCACTGCCTCAATATCATCACGATCCATAAGATTCTTAAAGGCGTATTCATCCTTCCAGTAACCCTCCGGTTTTTTCTGACCTGCTTCAACAACCTTTTCCTGAGCGGCCTCCAGGCGTTCTTTATCGATATCGCACAGTGCCGCAATTTCGACACCCGGTATCGAGAGTAAGATTCTTAACAAACTGTTACCACGATTACCAGTACCGACAAGGCCAATTCTGACTTTCCTTGAATTCTCCTCCAAATCCAGTAGACCAAGACCTGAAGATTTTGCAACCAGTCCTAATGACACGGCCGCATTTGCCTGAAGAAATTCTCTGCGTGTAAACACCATTTAACCTTCCTCCTGTTTATATAAAAACAATACTTACATATATCGTTTGATATTCTATTTTTTAGCCCCGACTGACTATGTCCTTACCTATTTTTAAACCCAATATTAATAAATCCGTGCAAATCTGTGTTAACCCGTGGTTGACTTTTAATTCTCACACAACCTCGAAAATTCGTGGTAATTGAGTTGATCTTCAAAAATTGAATATCGAACAAGGATTAACGATTTTCGAATAATGAATAAAACAATGGGTGCTAAACTATTTTTTATTTAAAAGCTGACGCTGGTATCTCCTGCTTTTCTATTCCCGGACCTTCGTAAAAAACAAACAGATCCTGACCGCCACCCACCTGATTATAACCAACCTCGATAAAATGCTCTCCCCTGGGGAGAAAAATTTTTCCGGATTCTTCTGTATAGCCATGATCCCCTCCGTTGCTGACCACCAATGTACTATTAATATAAAGCATGCTTCCATCGTTGGATCCGGTATAAAATGTATACATTCCTTCTTTTTCAATCTTTAGTAACGCCAGAAATTGCAAGGCATAAGTGGATTTATTTGTTTCAATGTCCCGGTAACTTAATTGATCTACCGTACCGGTTCTTTCTGGAATTAATTTTATAGAATGGGGTATTGATTCCCAGTCAGTAGTAAAATATTTGTAATGGACACCGCCTTCCGGAATAAATTTTTTATATTCACCACGAGCGATATCACTGGGTTTATAACCACTTTTAAAGGCTCTGAATTTAAGCTGTGAATCCTGATCGATCGAAATCGGCTCCGTATACAATTTTGAATTTACGTCCGGCTCACTGCCATCCAATGTGTAATAAATGGATGCATCTTCCGTCTCGGATTTGACCACAATATCTAAGGATTTGAAAAAATAAACATTTCTCGGGCTGATCAGGGGATTTTCGACAATTAATTGATCAAAATGTGAAGTATTGACCCGGCTTTTCCCTAATGTTTTATGATGCACAAACGCTTTGATCGTACAATCACCGACATTTAAAAACGGTCCGTTGTACGGGTGTGAATCATTGGTGGGATCGGAACCATCGGTTGAATAATAGATGTTCCCCTCTTCCGTGGTAGCACTTATATATATAAAACCTTGCGGATTTCGTTTGATAACCGGCTCCAGTACCACAGGTATACGGGTACGGTTCCGGGATTGTAAAGTACCCATCGCCGGATCATATGGCCTGATTGAATAACTGAAGGCATAAACCTCCGGATCGACAGCACATTGCTTAATGATAAATCCGTCTATTTCCCGCTCTACCGCATCGACACTATTTCCGACGCCACGTTCATGAGCGTCTATGCACAACGTTATAAAATTCCGTGGTGATAACTCATTGAGATGTGTGGCCTTTTCCAGGTCATCGATGGTATAAGGAAGAGCAGTAATGGCAAAAGATTCCGATCCCTGCACGAAGGTCAATCCAATACCATCCGGATTTGTCAGGGCTAACCAGCGCACATCTTGTTTGGCGCCGTTTTCCTGAGGAATTCCATAGGGTACATACTGATCAGCAATTGAACTTTGATAAAGGTCGAGGGCGGCACCGCTTTTGCGATCACAGTAATTTTCATGGGGGCCACGGCCATAGTAGGTCAGGTTATTAAATTCTCCAGGAAGAGTCAGCATCACCCCCATTCGTGCCAGTGTTGGTAAAGAACCAAACGGTTTTACCTGGTTATCAACCAGTACCTGCCCGTTCCCGATGATGTTATAGGTACAATGATGCTCAAATCCACAATCATTTTTTCCTGTGTATATTGTTTTTATATTGACCCGAAGTAAGCCGCGATTCAAATCTTCAATATCAAAAGATATAACTTTTCTTTCCAGACGATCAAGTCCGGCATTCCGCCATTGGACCGCAAGGCCCTGGTCATTTTTTGTAGGTGCACGGTAGACATTGAGAACAGGACCACCCGGTATGCTTTCATCGGAATCAAGAAATTCTTTATCTTTATATATAAAGGAATTCATTACACCGGATATTTTATGAAAAGAAATCGAAAAATCTTTTCCATTGACTATTAATTGATTATCACGATTTTCATAAGAAAGACCGGAAAGTTTCGATAACTCCAAAAACGGCTTATCAATAACCACAGGCAGTTGAAATTGTTCCCAGGCTACTTCATGCCCTTCCTCTGCCCAGACAGTTTTCTCTTTCAGTCTGAAACTCAACTTTAGCCAGTATTCCGCTCCCGGTACGTGGTCTATCTTTTGAAGCGGAACCGTTATTATTCCGCTTTCTCCCGGTTTAATATTCAGCGCTTCCAGTTGACCCTGTTGAATTTCTTCACCGTCTTCCTCGACGGACCAGAAAGCATCAAACTGCGCCAGGTTAGTAAAAGGGTACTTATTTTGAATTTTAATCCTGCCTTCTGATACGGCCATTGGTTGGATAGATATATATTGATATACCTTTTTCAACTCCCATAATTTTGGTGACGGTGTACGATCCGAAAATATCAAGCCGCAAAATACAAAATTTGCATCCGGAGGAATCTCCAACGGGCCGTAATCCCCGGCATAGGCATAATAATACCGCCCCTTCGCATCTTTTTCCAGAATACCCTGGTCTGCCCAGTCCCAGATACAGCCCCCGATAAGAGACTTATATTTTTCGATTGCCTCCCAGTATTCCATAAGATTACCCATGGAATTACCGTTCCCCAGTGCATACTCACAGAGAAATAACGGTTTTTGATGTGATTCTTCTCCATATTGTGTAATCCGGGCAACCGAGGCATACATGCGGCTGTAAACGTCACCAGCCAGGTTATAACCTTCATAATGGACCAGCCGTGTTGGATCTACTTTATGGGCATGGTCTCTCATGTGCAGAAAATTTTCTCCTGATCCGGCTTCATTACCCAATGACCAAAAGATAACCGAGGGATGGTTTTTATCACGCTGTATCATATTGTCGAGGCGGTCAATGGCAGCGGCGGTCCATTGGGGATTCGATTTCGGAAGAATGCCATTGACACCATGTGACTCTAAATTAGCCTCATCAACAACATAGATCCCGTATTTATCACACAAATCATACCACCCGGGATCATTTGGATAATGAGATGTCCGTACGGTATTCAGGTTGAATTGCTTCATCAATTCGACATCATGTACCATACTTTCATACGTTACAACATGTCCGGATTCCCGCAGGTGTTCATGGCGATTTGCCCCTTTAAGGAGAATGGGTACACCGTTTACTAAAAGCTGAGAATCTTTAATTTCAATTTCCCTGAAACCGAATTTGCATTCCTGCGCCTCAATCAGTAATTCATTTTGTGCCTTTAAGGTAAACAGGATTTGATACAGATTGGGTTGATCGGCGGACCACTGGAGGGGATTTTTAACGGTGCTACTTAATTCAACATGTCTTGATTCACCTTTTTTCAGGTTTTTAATACTGGCTTTTAAGGGTTGTATAGTATTTACGATCTTACCTGCAGGATCATATAATTGTGCCTCAAGCACAGGGGAATTTCCGGTAATATGCGAATAGTTAATCACCTCTGCTGAAATTTTGAGCATCGCGTCATTGTATCCCTCATCAAAATCGCACCGTACAAAATAATCACGCAAGTGAGTTTCTGGTGTGGCAAAAAGATATACATCACGGAATATACCACCGTAACGCCAGAGGCTCTGGCATTCCATATAGCGACCGTCGCAATACTTAAAAACCTGAACAGCCAGGGTATTCTCGCCGGTCTTCAAATTTTTACTGATATTGAACTCAGCCGGTGTGAAGCTGTCCTCGCTATATCCTACTTTTTCTCCATTTACCCAAAGATAAAAGGCCGATTTAACACCGCCCAGATGGATAAACACCTGCCGCCCATTCCAGTCATCAGGGATGCTGAAAGTGGTCCGGTACGATCCTACCGGATTCCGATCATCGGGAACAAAGGGCGGATCCGGATCACCAAAAGCAAATTTGGTATCATAAAAAACCGGAATACCGTATCCATGAAGTTCCCAAATTCCGGGCACCGGAAATTCCTCCCATTCGCTGACATTATATGCAGGTTTGTAAAATTCAAGCGGTCTATCCCCTGCTTTGGCGACCCATCGAAATTTCCAATTTCCATTAAGGAGTTTGAAATATTTTGAAGATTCTCTGTCCCCGTTTAAAGCTTGGTTCACCGTCCCATAGGATTGACCGGTACAACGGGCCGGGGCCCGGTTGACCTGAAAAATCTCAGGGTTGGATAATTCCGGCGTCGACTCATCCGCTAAACTTAGAGTTGTTGCCATTGAGAGTATCAAGATTAAAAGAATCAACAAATTTTGTTTCATTTTATTTTTCCTGTTTGGCTTGATGACCCACCCCGTCTCCCCCCGATCGATTCGGGGGTCGACACCCCTCCCTGTCAGGCTTCGCCTGACAGGGAGGG
>CAZBBC010000030.1:0-24495 GCA_964489835.1 uncultured Calditrichota bacterium | reverse complement strand
CATGCTATTGTATTAAAAAACTTTGTTTTTTCCGCCGCGGCGCCGCCCCCCTCTGGCGGGGGCAGGGATCGCCGGGGCGATTAGTAAAAATTTTAATAATTTTTAATTGAAATCCGTGAAATCCGTGGACTATCTTTTCTTTGTTTGCAGCCTTTCGCTGTGGTTTGAATAGGCCAGGTGTACTATTTTTACATCTAACGCCTTCAATAATAAGTATTGGAAACTTCCGGTTCAAGGGATCTGGTTATAATTAGGCCACCGACATCAGAAAAATATGAACAACCTGATTAAATTACTTCCTTTTTAAAATCAGCCTTAAAAGAATTTCGAATACTTTCTATAAGCAATAGACTTAATTATACCTATAAAATAAATCTATCATTTGTAATTAACCCAAATTTATTATTTGAATATTACAATTTGATCGTTTATTATTGATATGTTTTCAAACTTTTCATCTATCCCGAAAATTAATTATAATGAGAATTTTAACGATTTTAATTTTACTCTCCTTTATCCACACCGCCGTGGCAAAATTTCATAAGGAAATTCAATATCTGTTTCCTATTCCCAATACAGACCACCACCAAAAAAAAACCCAGTTAATAATCCGCTTCAATTCCATTACCCCATACCAACTTAACAATCTGAAATCTTTTATAAAAATCAGCGGTGAAAAAAGTGGAGATGTTGACGGAAAAACCGTGGTCTCAAGCGATAAAAGAACTATTATTTTTAAGCCAATGAGTCCTTTTATTCCGGGGGAAAACGTTCAGGTGCATTTGGCTCCAACTAAAACAGGTACAGACAAGTCCTTTTTAGATGTCACCTATCATTTTAAAATTTCACCAATGACAGAAATTCCACCAATGCTTAATAAAGATGAAGGATCAGACGAAGAGGAATCCTTAGATGATACTCAGGATATGCCGAAAAGACAAAGACTTTATCCTATTGTACGCAACGGTATTTCCATTCCTACCGACTTCCCCTGGGTGAATATTTTTACGAATGATAATCCGGATACCGGCTATATTTTTCTCTGCACTTACGTGGGTCCTAACTACGCAATGATCCTTGATAATGACGGTAATCCGGTCTGGTATCTCAAAGCGGCGGATCGCAGACGTGACCTCAAAGTACAAAAGGATGGCCGCCTGACCATGCTGGTACATTCGGGTTATGGCGGTGGCAGCCATATTGCTCTGGATTCCACCTATGCGGTGGTGGATACATTTTTTTATCCGGAAGAATACAGGATTGATGAACACGAATTACAGGTATTGCCCAACGGGCATTATTTTTTAATCATTACTGATACCCGCTATGTGGATATGAGTGATTCCGTGGCTGGTGGTAATTCCAATGCTTTGGTTGTCGGAAACCATGTGGCGGAGATGGATGCCGACGATAATTGTATCTTGTTATGGCGCAGCTGGGATCACTTTGACATCACCGATGCTATTTACGAACATCTCGATGCCAGTTATATCGATTATGTGCATATGAACGCAATCGAGATCGATCATGACGGACATATCCTCACTTCCAGCCGTTTTCTGAGCGAGGTTTCAAAAATCCACCGGCAGACGGGTGAATTTATCTGGCGTTTGGGCGGTGTTAATAACCAGTTTGACTGGGTGAATGATGAATTTCAGATTTCTTATCAGCATGACATTCGTGTCTTGCCCAATGGACACTATACCGTATTTGATAACGGTAATCACCATGTGCCCTATTTCTCACGGGGACTGGAAGTAGAACTGGATACCGTAAATTGGACAGCGACAAAGATATGGGAATTTGCATTTGATCCCACCACCTATAGCCGCTACCTGGGAAATGTACAGCGACTCCCCAACGGTAATACCCTTATCAATTGGGCCGTCAGATATGCGCCAAAACTGACCGAAGTCCGGCCGGACGGGTCCATCGCCTTTAATATGGATTTTGTCAACGGGTATGACTGTTACCGGACCTTCCGCTTTCCCTGGAAAGGTAAGGCCGCCGTACCTTATCTGGTCATTGAATCCTGGAATGACCGGGTAACACTGCTCTTTAATAAATTCTGTGATCGGGAGGTGGCCCAGTACAATATCTATGGCGGTCTGGACCCAAATCCCGACCAGCTTCTCGCATCAACAATAGAACCCTTCCTTCATCTCTTTGATCTAACCAACCAGGTTTATTATTATTTCCGGGTGACAGCGGTAAATTCAAAAGGAACAGAAAGCGGATTTTCCAATGAAGAAAAGATTTATGTGAACATAGCAGACATTGGCCAGAATATGGTCTTTAACGGGGACTTCTCCAATGGTTTTAAATATTGGGAATGGCAGGTGGATACTACCGAGGCATCGGCTGAATGGGAGATCGATGATTCCGGTGCCCTGCATTTCCAAATTACAGACGGCGGAAAAGATTTTACCCACGTCCAGGCCTCATACCCAAATCTTCAATTAATCAATGGCCGGAAATATATCTTTGAATTCGATGCCTATGCCGCTGAAGATCGCGTCATCGAAGCTGATGTTGAGAAACTAGAGGTACCTTATACCAATTATAGTAAAATCGGATATACCTTGCTAAAAAAAACCAATAACCATTTTACACATCAATTCACCATGAAAAGCCCGAATGATTTTTCTGCCGGAATTGTGTTTAATGCCGGCAATTCCGATCATGATATCTATATAGACAATATCTCTCTTAAAGAAGTTGTTACCGGTATTCCGGAGAAAGATAAAACGCTGCCAACTGTATTTGCCCTTTACAATAATTATCCTAATCCGTTCAATCCGCGGACAACCATTAATTACGAATTACCAATTTCGAATTACGTTTATCTCACCATTTACAACATTTTAGGTGAAAAAGTGTCAATACTTGTTTCAGAGAGGCAGAACGCCGGGTATCATCAGGTGGAATGGGATGCTTCGGGATTTGCGAGTGGAATTTTCTACTACCGAATCCAGACAGGTGAATTTCAGGATGTAAAAAAAATGATACTATTACGATAGATAGTTTTCTCGCAGCGACGCGGCGACTGCAACGAACGCCACGTTTTTATTATTTTTTATATAGTAAGAATTATAGTCTTAAGCAATCATAAATATTTAGAATAAAATACTATTTTGCTGCGAGCGTCACGGCCGCTGCGTCGCTGCCTCCCCGGCCTACCCGTCGCAGACGTGGCAAAGACGGGCGTGAAAGAGATTAGTCATTAAGAATCGCTACGCCGATAGCGGTGATCCATATATATAAAAATGGACAATAAAAGTAATATAAACAATCACTGGCCAGGAGGTGCATATTATGATAAGGATTATATTAACACTATTGGTGAGTACCAGCGTCTTGTTCGCTGCCGGTATTCAGGATTACCAGTTTATTTCCCCAAAACCGGGATCCGAATTTAATACACGAGAAAGTACAATCATCATCAGACAGGGATCGAAGATCGATCCCGGCAGTATTCATGCGCCCAGTCTAATACAGGTGGTTGGTTCAATCAGTGGTCCGGTCTCCGGTCAGATCATCCTATCCTCTGATGGCAAAACAGTTATTTTTAAACCGGATATTCTCTTTGCACCGAATGAAAATGTAATGGTCACCGTAAATTCAGGGTTAAGAACCATATCAGAGGAGGTAGTAAATCCTATTTCTTTTAGTTTTAGGATTACCTCGCTTGCAAAACCTTTAAGACCTGACTTTTCTGATTATGATGAATATGATAAGCCGGATAAAATGTATTCGAATATCACTGCAAAAGGTAAAACCTTTCATATAGCCAACGGTGATACCCTACCGGATGATTTTCCCGAGTTTATAATTACAGGAACCGGTGAGACTGCACCGGGATTGCTTTTTGGCGGCAATTCCTCCACCGTCGATACTATTGGCAGTTATAGTATGATTCTTGAAAATTCAGGGATACCGGTTTATTATGAGCCTAACGTTGGTGGTGGATTTGATTTACATCCGAATGGTTTAATCTCCTACGCGAAAGCCCTGGGTCCTAAACATGCTTTTATTTATATGATTAAGGATCAAAATTATGCATTGATCGATTCATTTCAAATGGGAAACGGATATATCGCAGATAGTCATGATTTTCTGCTGTTACCGAATGGACATGCGATCATGTTAGCCTATGACACGCAACCGATAGATATGAGTCAAATTATAGAAGGTGGCCAACCAAATGCTGAAGTTACCGGTTCAATTATTCAGGAGCTGGATGTGGATAAAAATGTAGTTTATCAATGGCGCTGCTGGGATTATATCCCGATAACCGACTCATATAAAGATATCACCAAATCAAGATTTGATTATATCCATGTTAACTCAGTGGAACTGGACAATGACGGCAATATTATACTCTCATGTCGTGAAACCTGGGATGTGATTAAGATCAGCAGAGTTACCGGTGACGTTATCTGGCGAATGAACGGTAAACAAAATGAATTTACCTTTATCAATGAACACGAAGAAAATGCCCCACATTATTTTAAACTGCAGCATTCCGTGCGACGCTTACCCAATGGAAATCTTACTATTTTCGATAATGGGGCTGATAAAAATAATACGCAAAGAACGTACTCACGTGCCGTTGAATATGCCCTGGATGAAGAAAACAGAACCTTAACGATGGTTTGGGAGTACCGTCACGAACCGGACATTCTGGCATTTACCGGTGGAACCGTTCAGCGTTTGCCGAATGGGAATACGCTTATCAGCTGGGGAGGTGCTATCAGTGGTGGTGCCCCGGCCGTAACCGAGGTAACATCAGACGGTACGATTGCTTTTGAGCTATCATATACTGAGAAGAACATTGGCGGCGGGTTCACCCGGCATCCCTGGTATGGCTCTGATGTTGTTTCATCTGTAACCTATAATGATGTGAGAGAAACAAATATTTATGATTTCAGCGAAGGCGATTCGATACAAACCGGTACTACTATCGAAATTACTTCCTTACCGGTTGAGGATTACAATCAACTGACGGTGACCAAAACTGATTATGGGCCCCGCTACCCCCAATTTGCCGGCAGAGCGCCAATGGTTTTACCCGTTCGCATCGTTGTTTCAAATGAGGATATCCTTTCGATGGTTGCGATTATTTCATTTAATGCAGAGTTTTTTGGCATTACAAATCCTGATTCGGTTATCATCTATCACAGGGAGTTTGAAGGTGAGGGCTTTTTTATTCCATTGGTAACTTCATATAATCCCATTACCCAGGAATTAAGCGCAACCATGGATAGATTCGGAGAATTCATTTTTGGTTATCCTGATTTCAAATCGGTTGCTTACGCACCCAAACCTCTTATGCCGGTGGATTCAGCTTCGCTCAACCAAACATTACCCATTGAATTAACATGGGCCCCTATCGGGTATTTTAATACGTTTAAATTACAGGTGGCCACGGATCTGCAATTTGGAGATCCGGTGGTGGAAGAAGAAAATTTAACGAAAATGGCTTTCACATTAGATACCGTTGAGACAAATATTTCTTATTTTTGGCATGTAAAATCAGTCAACGATGCCGGTGAAAGTAACTGGTCGGAAGCACATATGTTTAGCACGGTACCTCCGAACATTAATGTAATTTCTCCTAACGGGGGGGAACAATTTCAAAGGGGTCTTAGGTATTTTATTGAATGGGATGATAATATTTTAGAGGACGTGGTGATCGAGCTGCACCGAAACGGTGAGTCAGCTGGCATCATCGATACTGTAACCAGCTCCGGGGAATATCGATGGTCCATCAATCCTTATCTGCCAACCGATACTACCTATATGATTTCCATTACAAGTTTACAGGATACCAATCTTTTTGATATCAGTGATACATATTTTGCGGTTATCGATACTGTATCCACTCCAATAAGTGAGGATAGAGACCGAATTGTATCCAGATACCAGCTGTATCAAAACTATCCCAATCCATTCAATCCAAAAACAATTATAAATTACGAATTACCAATTACGAATTACGTTGATCTAAGCATTTATAGCATTTTAGGTGAAAAAGTAGCAAAACTGGTAAATCAAAGACAGAATGCCGGTTTTCACCAGGTTGAATGGGATGCAACAGGATTTTCTAGCGGGATTTACTATTACAAACTTAACACCGGAGAATTTCAGCAGGTGAAGAAGATGGTGCTGATTAAGTAAGAAGTAGGAAGTAAGAAAAAATAAAGATAAAAAAATTGGGAACTTGGAATTTGTGAATTATTTGGGATTTGGAATTTGCTAAATCATGGAAGATTTAGTCCCGATATGTCGACTGGAAGGCGACATGTTTTATCGGGAGAACTTGGGATTTCCCGAAGGGTCGGGGAAATCTGACTGGACATTGAGCCTTGTACTAAAATCCGCGGTAATCAGTTAACCGAAAAGAATGGGCATCAATGATTTTTGTGATGAGATGCAAATGAAAGAAGCCGGTGTGAATCATTTTTCCGGCTTCTTTCGTTCTTATTTTGACGATTAGCCTGTATTAATTTTAATCTTCTTGGTTTTTCGTTGCCCTTCCGGTCTTTTGGGAATGGAAATCGTAAGCACACCGTTTTTGAAGGTCGCTTCAATATTTTCTGATTCAACTTCCGCAGGTAGGGTAATACTCCGGTGAAAAGAACCGTATGATCTTTCCATGCGGTAGTAGTTTTCTTCTTTACTTTCTTTCTCCTGTCCTTTTTCACCGCGCAATGTGAGTCTGTCGTCAGAGACGCTGATATCAATATCCTTCGCATCTAACCCGGGGAGTTCTGCTGAAACGGTAACCGCACTTTTCGTTTCTTTGATATCAACTTTTGGAAATAGACTGAGATTTCTTTCCTGAAATGGAGACCAGTGGAAATCATCATAAAATTTAGAAAACATTCGGTTCATTTCCTGTTGCAGATTCAAAAATGGCTGGTTTACCCCATCACGACTAACCGGTAAATTTTTAGAAAAGAAGTCTTTGATAGCCATCCCGTTCACCTCCTTTCAATTTATCTATTGGTACTCTCAATTTATTTTTACTTCAATCTTTTTAGGTTTAGCTTTGTCCGCTTTCGGAAGTATCAGTTCAAGAACACCATTCTTATATTTTGCTTCAATTTTTTCCTGATCAATGGTATCTGTCAGAGTAAACGAACGCTGAAAATCTCCGATCTCATATTCCTTATACTCCAGTTCATAACCCTCGATCGGGTCAACATCCACATTCCCCTGAATGGTTAAAACATTTTGCTCGATAGTTATATCAATGGTGTCTTTATTGACACCCGGCATATCAGAAAATACTCTGAGCTCATTATTTGTCTCAATAATATCCACGGGCGGAGCAAACACCTTTCCCCAGCGCGTCCTCTCCCTCATCTGAACATCAGCAGTTTCTTTTTTCTGAATCTTTGTTTCTTTATTTGTCATTTTGGGTCTCCTTTCTTATTGTGCTTTTATCTCAATTTTCTTTGGTATATCAGCCTTAGCACGCGGTAAAGATATACTTAAAATACCGTCCCGAAAGGATGCGTCAATGTTATTCGTATCAATAGCAAAAGGCAATGCCAACTCTCGGTTAAAGACACCGTAACTTCGCTCCTGTCGATGAAAACATTCATCTTCTTTACATTCCGGTGCTTTTCTGCTGCCATGAATTCTCAAAATATCGCCGGTTACAGAAATATCAACACTATCCCTATCATAACCCGGTAATTCAGCAGTCACTAAAAGATTGCTACTGTTGGTCCAGACATTCACTGCTGGATATTCACGTCTCTTCTGCCAGGAAGGATTATCAAACAGTTGATTCATTTCATGCTGAATCCGATTCATCTCCCGCCAGGGATCGAATGATCTGTAAAACATAAACTTCCTCCTTTCTAAAATTGACTTTTTCTACCCTTTATACTTATATGCAATATATATTCAAAAAGAATGCCAATACATATAACCTATTGATTATTAAGGTTTAATCATCATTTTATTTGACAAATACTATGTTATTTTTGTCCGGTTAAATGCTGTCAATTTTTGCAGAAGGTAGGTCAAAATATCGTTAAATATGTCAATTTGACAGAAGGTTTAAGAGGCTATTTGAGATCTCATTTCTCGGCGCCAGAGCACCATGATAGACGATTGGATCAGATAAATTTCTGATTAATTTTCCGGTTTCAGCGGTATCAATGAAATCGTAGGCCTGGTGTGGTAACATTGCCGCCTGTTTCTGTCGGGTAGGTTTTAAAAATTTTTTATTCACAAATCATATTTTTGAATTTAGATTTATTTTACTATTTTAGTACCTAATTTTCTTTTTTATATTTTGATTATGTGTCATCCGATCTATTCATAAACCACGAAGCACATGAAGAACACGAAGGTATTTTATTAAATTAAAAAATAAAATTTTAAAATTTGACAAGGATTTCCATTATAATTTTACTATAAAAAATAGTTATTATTAATCTTAGTGATCTTCGCGTTCTTCGTGGTTAATTATTTTTTTTCTTTGAAGCATCGGATGATGCTGTGAATGAATCTGTATAAATGTGAGGTTTCCGATGAAAAAGACTGCAGATAAAAAAGGAATTATCGCCATATTAACCGGCGGAGGTGATGTACCGGGCCTGAATCCTGCCATACGTGCGGTAACCATTCGTGCCATTCGGGAAGGATATCAGGTCATCGGTATTCGTCGTGGCTGGGCCGGCCTGATTGAGATCGTGAGGGATAAAAATGCGAATAATCTTCACAACTATCTGGTACTGACGGAAGAAATCGTTAATAAGGCCGGGCGTACCGGTGGTACATTTCTGCATAGCTCGAGAACACGACCCAGCCATGTTCCAAAAGTCAATGTGCCCGACCATTTGAAAGACCAATACCAGGATGAATTTAATGATTTGACTCCCGAAGTGATAAAAAATCTGGATTTTATAGGTGCCGATTATCTTATCCCCATTGGCGGTGATGATACCTTAAGTTATGGCGTGCGTTTACATGAGGAGGGAGTCAAAATAGTTGCCATTCCAAAAACAATGGATAATGACGTGCCGGGAACCGATTATTGTATCGGTTTTAGCACCTGTGTCACCCGAACGATCATGATGACAAATAGTCTGAGAACCACAGCCGGTTCACACGAAAGATTTTTGGTTATAGAGGTGTTCGGCCGATACGCAGGATTTACAGCCATGCTTCCCGCCTTGGCGGGTGCCGCCAGCCGATGTGTAATCCCGGAATATAAATTTGATATTGACCGCCTGACAGAGTTACTGGTATATGACCGTAACAGAAATCCCAGTAAATATGCCATTGCCCTGGTCTCAGAGGGTGCCATGTTTAAAGGTGGTGAGATGATCTTTGAAGATAAAACGAAAGATGACTACGGACATAAAAAACTGGGTGGTATCGGAGATCTGGTTTCTGCGAATATCAAAGATTTATCCTTAAAATATAATAATGGAAAAAGAATCAATGTCATCAATCAGAAATTAGGCTATCTTGTACGCTGTGGAGATCCCGATGCCATTGATTCCATTGTACCTATGGCCTATGGAACTCTGGCCTTAGACCTGATACTAAGAGGCATCCATGGACGTCTTGTCGTCCTTAAAAATGGACGTTATGATAATGTACCCATCGAAGTAGTAACCAGTTCAAAAAAGATTGTTAATATAAAAGAGTATTATAATACCGATCGTCTGCGTCCCCACTACAAAAGTTTTGAAATGAAACCACTGTTTATCATGACTAATGAAACTTAGCGGATGTTGTTTTTATGGGAAGAGGTATAATATCTACTCATTCCCGGCAAGAATCGCATCCCACCATTGATCATTGGGAATATATTTATTATAAATCGTTGATTCACCAACAATCGGTGTGGCCGTGATTACATTCATGGCTTCTGCCGCGTCGGTCAGTCGCTGCATGGGTTCATACCATGGATGAAGTGACAGTTTAAAGGTCGCCCAATGTATTGGGTGCAAAATCTTACCTTTAAGATCAATATGAGCCTGAACGGTTTCTTCTGGATACATATGGATATGATGCCATTTCTCGTTATAAGCGCCGGATTCCAGAAAAGTGATATCAAACGGTCCATATCTTTCACCAATAGTTTTAAAACCATCAAAATAACCACTATCACCACCAAAATATATGCGGTGATGAGGGGCTTTGACCACCCATGATGCCCAGAGGGTCTTGTCCCGGTCTGTTATCCCACGTCCGGAGAAATGCTGCGCTGGCGTGGCAGCGATCATCAGATTTTCATCGATGTTATATTCTTCCCACCAGTCCAGTTCAACAATTTTTTTACGCGGTACACCGCAATCCTCAAGTTCCGCCCCGACAGCAAGCGGTACGATGAATTTCTTCGTATATTCATTGAGTATCCTTATAGATGATTTATTCAGATGATCGTAATGATTATGCGAAATAATCACCACATCCACTTCTGGTAGTTTTTCAATATCAACAGGAACTTCACCATTATATCTGGTAGGACCAAAAAATGAAACGCTTTTTTCAAATACCGGATCAGTCATAATTCTATATCCGTCAATATTAATCATCAGGGAGGAATGACCGAGCCAGGTGACATTGAGCTGATCATTTCCGGTATTTTCAAAATGTGTCAGGTCAACCGACTTTTTGGGCAACAGACTGTCCGGCGTGCGCTGGTCACCGCCAAACAGAAATTCCCATCCGGTGGAGAGAAACTCAATGAAGGAAGGTTGCTCCCATTGATAATAAATGGATTCCACGGATTTTCCGTCGAAGCCGGATCCCGTCATAGCCGGGCAAGAAATGAATGATCGTATAATTATTATATAAAATATTTTATAATTTTATTGCATCCCAAGCCAAAGTAAAGGCAGTTTCAATATTTTCCTTATTCTTGATAAAATTAGCACATAACCGTTTATTGGAAAGATTGTATATCGGGTAAAACATAAAAGCGATCAGAATATCATAGTCAACATCTTTTATAATTTTCTGCTCAATACCTTTTTGCATCACCCTGATCAGCGGTTCATATGATTTTTCCACTTCTTCTTTATTCATCAAGTCACTAAAGGGCGAATTTGAAAATTGCTCGACAAACTGAAAATATTGCGGATATTTGCTAATATAGCTGAATATATTTAGCCATACATTTCTAAAAATATCTCGGATCGGCAAACTTTCATTAAAATTTCCGAGGATCTCAGCACCTAGGTTTTTCTTTATTGCCATATAGGTTGACACCAGCAGATCTTCCTTATTCTTATAATAGACATAGATCGTTGCCGGGGAAACACCCGCCTTATTCGCTATCTTTGACACGGAACTAGCTACAAAACCAATCTCGTTTACCAGATTAACCGTGGCCATGAATAAGGCATCCTGTTTACTTTTGTCTTTAACTCTCATAATTCTATATTAAATGATCATTCATTTATTTTCAAGTTTTTTTCAAGGATTTTAATAATTAAATATTACCATGAGTGTCCGGTTAAAAAAGAAAAAATTGTGCAGTCAAAAAATATTCTTTATATTTAGGCGTTTCTATCTATAGAAACACTACTATGAATAATATAAAAGAAATAGCACAGATCGCCTCCAGAATTAATGATCCGAAACTTATTGAGGAGCTTTTAACTAGCATTCTTACTAAGAATGAGATTGAGAACGTATCATCCCGATGGGAAATTGTGAAACGATTAGAGCAGGGAATCAGCCAAAGAAAAATTGCCAATGCCTTACATCTGAGCTTATGCAAAATTACCAGAGGTTCCCGCGAATTGAAAAAGGAGAATTCTCCACTAAAAAAAATATTAAGAATGAATACAGATTTACGAACATGAATGATGCTATTATAGTCAAAAACTTTGTTATTTCCGCCGCGGCGCCGCCCGCCTTTGGCGTGGTGAAATCCGTGCACTATTTTTTTTTATTTGCAGCCAACGGCTGCGCTATTAATAGATAAGGATAATTGACTCAAACCGATGATGAAGGAGAATCGAATGCAAGTTAAAGTACAACTCAATGAAGATGAAATTCCACGCCAATGGTATAATCTGGCCGCAGATTTACCAACCCCTATGCAACCTCCTCTGGGACCAGATGGTAATCCAATTACACCAGATATGTTAGCTCCCGTTTTTCCCATGAACCTGATAGAACAGGAAGTTAGCAGTGAGCGATGGATTGATATTCCCGAAGAAGTCCTTGAACTACTATACCGCTGGAGACCGGCACCTTTGCACCGTGCTCATTTCCTGGAAAAAGCAATAGACACACCGGCCAGGATCTACTATAAAAATGAGAGTATATCACCTCCGGGCAGCCATAAACCCAATACCGCTGTTGCCCAGGCCTGGTATAATAAAAAATTTGGGATAAAAAAACTTACCACAGAAACAGGCGCCGGACAATGGGGTAGTGCCCTTGCCTTTGCCTGTTCACTTTTAGGTCTCGAATGTAAGGTATTTATGGTCCGCATCAGTTTTGACCAAAAACCCTTTCGTAAAATAATGATGGAAACCTGGGGAGGAAAGTGTATTGCCAGTCCCAGCAGTGAAACACAGGCCGGGAGAGATATTCTGGCCAGGGATCCGGATACGCCGGGTAGTCTTGGAATTTCGATCAGCGAGGCTATTGAAGAAGCAGTCTCTGATCCAAGCGGCCAAACGAGATACGCATTAGGTAGTGTTTTAAATCATGTGATGCTCCATCAAACGATCATAGGACTTGAAGCGAAAAAACAGTTGGAAAAAATCGGCGAAAAAAAAGTAGATGTTGTCATCGCATGTGCGGGAGGAGGCAGCAATTTTGCCGGCTTGGCCTTTCCATTTGTCCAGGATAAAATCAATGGAGCTGAGATTGACATTATTCCCGTAGAACCCACCTCATGTCCCACCATGACCCGGGCTCCTTTTGCCTACGATCACGGAGACACGGCAATGATGACACCCTTATTGCCCATGCACTCACTGGGACACTCATTTATACCACCACCTATTCATGCCGGTGGACTAAGATATCATGGTATCGCACCCTTGGTTAGCCAGTCAATCGTTGAAGGGTTAATAACACCCAGAGCAATACATCAGGGTGAATGCTATCAATCAGCCGTGTTATTTGCCAGAACAGAGGGCATCATTCCTGCACCGGAAACCAGTCATGCCATTGCCGCTACTATCCAGGAAGCAAAAAAAGCAAAAGAGGAAGGGAAAGAAAAGGTAATCATTTTTAATTTCAGTGGACACGGATTAATGGATCTGACCGGATATGATAAATTCTTTTCCAATCAATTACAAGATTATTCATTACCTGAAGCAGAATTACAAAAATCACTTTCATCCATTGATAACTTACCGAAACCTAAACTGGAAAAATCAGGACGGTGGTAATTTTTAATCGATCTTACAGCCAGAAAGATTTTTTTAAACATTAAAAATATTATGAAAGATAAATACGATCCGGAAGAATTTTATTGTCCCAAACTAGGACATCATCTGACCTTTAAATACTGTCGGTCGGAAAATTTTGGTCTCCCCTGTTCCAGAATAGAAAAATGTTGTTCAGCAAAAATCCCGGTTCAGGAGTATTTAACTTCTCTGTATCCAAAGGAAGTCATCCAGCAAATCTTCCAAAGCAGAGAAAATAAATTAACAACCATTCTGAACATTGCGGAAAAAGCGAATAGAATAAGAGATACTGAAAACAGATAGCTGTTGGTTTAAGATTTCTCGGTCATCAACCAGCTGAGGGTGCTGCAGATTTCATTTATTGGCACAGTTTATCCGAATTGCATGATCTGTCTCCCCCTTGATAAAGGGGGACTAAGGGGGATATATACTCTTCTATTTTATTTATAAACACTCCCTACCCCCTTTATCAAGGGGCTATAGATTTTGCCTTATTTTTTAATTATTTTTATCTGCATTTTCGATGTCTATGTACTATATTACCCTACCGTATCATGAAACAATAAAAAGATTATAGGACCTTTCAAATAAAGTAAGATAAAAATCAAACGAACAAGCTATGGATTATATAGTAATTGCCCTGGGTTTGATTTTAGGACTGATCTGAATGTTAAAATCAGAACCATCTGTATTAGGGCTTTGTTTACCTAAAATGGAAAAAATAAAAAAGATTCTTTCAGGCAATTCATTTGCACCGTACATTCTTTTTAAAACAAGTCTTCATTTTAACACCCCACTAGATGTACTAAAAGAATATCAAAAAAAGATAGATGACAACAAAAGAAAGATTTAATAAAACTCTGTCATATACGATTCCGGACCGGCTACCCATGGATTTGATTTGGCCCAGAGTCGAAACACTAACTGCGTTGAAGCACCATTTTAATACTGATAATATAGAAGATGTCTTTAAAAAACTTGGAATAGATTTTCGCTGGATTGATGTCCCTGCCCAATATCCTGAATTTAAAAAAAAAATAAATGGTCTTCTTCCCGCAGAAGCGCCTTGTGGCGGCGAACCATATATCTTTTATGATAAACAGACTTTTGAGGATCATTGGGGTATCGTGCAACGCCTCGGCGATGATGGCAAATATCTGGAGTGGAAAGATGGACCACTGGTTGCTAAGGACAGTCTGGGGGATTGGACCGTCCCTGAGGTGATCTATCCTTCTTTGGATGAAATATCGAATAATCTTGATAAATACAAGGATTACATCACGATCACGGAAATTGAGTTCCCATTTAAATTAGCCTGGCATATTGCCGGTTTTGAGCATTTATCGCGGATGATGATGATCAAACCTGATTTTATCGAAGCATTCTATGACCAACTCTATGCCTTCCAGACCAAAAAGGCTGTTCTGGCAGCCCAGGCCGGTTATGATATTATTGCTATAGTCGGCGACGTGGCCGGACAACTCGGCATGCTATTCTCTCCAGTGATGTTTGAGAGATTTGATGTTCCTCGTTTTACACAACTGATCAATAGAGTCAAACAGGTTAATCCGGAAGTCAAAATATTATATCACAGTGATGGCAATATTGAACAAATCATTCCCATGCTTATCCGCTGTGGAATAGATATATTAAATCCGATCCAGTCGGCCTGTATGGATCCTGCGGCAATTAAAAATAAATACGGGCACCGGCTAACTTTCCATGGGACGATTTCGGTTCAGGATACCATTCCGAATGGAACCGTAGCGGATGTTCAAAAGGAAGTGATTACGCGTATCAATACCGTTGGTTATAACGGCGGATTTATCGTCAGTCCCGAAAATAGTATCCCCTATGACGCTCCATTAGAGAATATTCTGGCCGTCTATGAGACGGTACATCAATTCGATTACAACCAATTATCAAAACATTTACTTAACTGACCTTGACCGGTAAGTGTGTACCTGGTCGATATTTCCCAAACCGAAGAAATAAAAAATATCAATAAATATTTAAAAAATAGATTATATTACCGAAAATTTGAAAGATGGAACTCTTTTTGATTCTGCTGGTGAAAGATTTTATAAAAAGTGAAAGGGAAATACTATATGAGAATATTATCTCTTAATGATGATGATATTGTTATCACTGAGAACACATTAAGCACATTTGATTTTGTTGTTGAACTCGAAGCCGGGGAAACCATCTCCGATTATGAACGGATTCAGAATTTGACAAACGAGGAGATATTAGATGAATCCGATTCTGATGAAGACCCCATCTGGTTACAGGGTGAAACACTGGAAGGGCTAGGCTATTCAGAATATTCTGAACTTGGTGCCGTAGACAGAGAGGATGTCATATTTGTGCGTGTTAAAGATTTGACTGAAAATCTTAGCGAAGAGGAGATTAATACCTGTGCCTTCTACGTGGCACATCCCGGTGGTTTTGCCTATGAAATAGTAAACCATAATTCAGACTGATAGGGATACACCCGCTCACCAATTCGGATCATTCTTACTTGAAATACTCCTTGACATTACTTTCGATCAATTTATTATAGTCTGGACTGAGGGCAGAGATAGTTACCTCATATTTTTGTTTTTTATCTTCTGTCCCCTTGTGGATAACCCTTGGTTCCCTGCTGTACCGGGCACCAGCTGATAGTAATACTGCCTCCCGTACAAGACTTCGGACATCTTGAAGAGAATACTTATCCGCTATTTCTAGCTCAAATTGATGCTGCATACTCTGATCTTCTGCTTCCCCTTTATAATGGATAGCACCGCTGATCTTATTATATGGGATTTTGATAATAATACCATTTTCCTGATGTAAATTTAATTGCAAATAGTCAGCGCTGAGGATAGTGCCTTCAATCTCGCCAAGTTTAAAATATTGTCCCGGTTGAAACGAATCATTTAGTTTTAGGACCAGTCCGGCAATAAAGTCCCTCACAACGAACCAGCTGACCCAGATAACGATCACGATAAGAATCAGGAGGATTGTCATTTGATAATAAAGACTATCTCCCAATATACTATGTAATGCCCAGGCAGTATATAATATCCAGACGGCAAGTTCGCAGATCTGATACCATTGTTTTTTTTTGTTTTTCGTGATTTTATTCAGGATAATCCGGCGCAGGAGACCCATCAACAAAGAGAGTAGTATTCCTAAAAAAAGGACAGTCAGAACAGAAAATTCTGAAAATTGAAAATTCAATAATTCTTTCATACCATGCCCATTTCTTCCAAACGTTTATAGACCAGGGGCTGAACATAAGGGCTGATCCGCAGGATGCCTTTCGGAAATTCCTGAATCAGGCCGCAACGCTTTAAGAACTGAATTGACTGATCAACTTCATTCTGACCAGTACTTAAGATTCTTTCAATCCTGTCAGGTGTCAGCTGATAATGCAGAATAAATTGCTGCAGAAGGACCAGCCACTCCATCGTCAATTTATTCAGATTATAACTACTATAACTCATTGGTGCTTTAATTCTCAGCAATCTGGGCTCAACTTTGGTGATATTACTCAGCCAGTAATACATCGCCTGCCCGATATTGCCCCCGGAAATATCAAAATATTTATTAAACAGACGAGCCAGTTGCAGATTTGAGATATTTTCCTCCTTTTGTCCGCTCAACTCAAATTTCAATCCCGTCGATCGATGCCTCAACATAATCGATTCCTGTATTTCTTCCGAGTCGAAAGGTTGGCATTCGATAACATTGATAAAGGCATTCTCTATAGGTTTGATGTTATTAATAAATTTGTAACTGGCACTGCTGATATTCACGATGAAAAAACAATTTTCGCTGTATTGACGCATAAGATCAAGAATCTCATCAATAAGTACAAATCCCTCTTTACTTCGTTCCCACCAGAGCTCCAGATCGTGAAAGATCATAACGCTCTGCTTTGGAACTGTGCTCAGCATCAGTGCCATGTTACCCCGGCGCTGCACAACATCAGCCAAATGGTTTTTCAACAACGCTGGATCTATGCTACCGCCTTCGGCTGCAAAAACATGGAAAATTTTCTGCCGGTCAAAATGTTTTGAGGCGATACGGTGTGATAAGGTAGATTTTCCGGCAAAACGGTCACCGATTACCAACAGGGCTCCCCGGTATCCCTGTCTATAAGTGTCCAACGTTTTTGCCGCCCACACCATTTCTCGTTTACGGTCAACCAGAAATTCTTTACTTAACATACGCTTGTCAGTAAATAGCTGGCTATAATACAGGGGTAGTTTCCGCAAAACCTCATTATCCGGTGACAAGTCACTTACTGCCTCCACAATATGACCTGTTTCAGTCTGATACCCGGTTGAGATCTTTCCGAGTTTTTTAGCAAAAAGTACACTCTCACTTCTTTGATATATAAGACGGACCATCAAGTTTTTCATCCAGGATTTAATCTTTGTGTTCAACCCGGTAATCCTGGATATAATTTTTCTGCTTTCTTTTGTCCTGATCGTCTGTTTCAATTCGCCTGCTGATCTGGAGATGAGGTATGGATTCATTTTATCAAAGGTAGTGGAAAGGATCGAATCGAATTCTTCATACAGGCGTTTCTGATTCTCAATAAGGATTTCTTTTTCATGCGATATTCTTTCCAAACCGCTTCGGATGACAACCGATATTGATTCACCCGTGGTATCCTCGTCCTCATCAGCCAGGCTTAAATTATGATTAGTAAAGCGGATGACTTCCTGGGCGACATCAATCACTTTAGGCAAAGCCTGGTCCAGCTCGGAAATTTTTATCTGGAGCGGATCAAATATTTCTGTCTCAACCAGAAATTCCAAATAGCGTCGTAAATTTACCTGAAGTGATGAGGACTCACCGAATGGTTCCTCCTCAAGCCGTTGATAGGATTCTTCTGCGATGGTTTCCAGGTTTTCCGGTAGATCTGCCGTGGCAAGTTGGACGTCGCGCAGGAGATCCTCAAAAAGCGTTCGATATTGCTGAGGATTATAGCTGATCAACGGCATAGTAAAAGTCTCTTTTTCGTTACCTTTCAGCGATTTCAGACTTGCAGATATTTCATTCAGTTTATCGATAAAATTTATAGCGATACTTTGTTGAATTTCATTTAAAAACTTTTCCAGAATTGTCTCAACCCGGTTTTGAAATTTTTTGATATAAATTTCTTCAACAAAGAAATTGTTAACCAGTCTTTGTTTTTCCATCCAGACAGCAGAAACTTCTGTTAAAGGAATATCACCGATTTTCCGTTTCTTGTATTCCTTCATTCTTCTTCTGATTTCCCTGGTTGGATTGACTGCCTGCAATCTGTCAGAGACATTCTGTAAGACGATCTGCAGGTTTTGCTTTGATTCAATATTCAGCTGCTGAAAATCTGTTTGCGCCGATTCATTTATTGATTGCAATTTCTCATCAAACTGCTGGTGTTCCTCTTGCAGCAATTTATGATCAACCTGATTCTTATCCAGACTCTTTTCTAAAAGCAGCAGACTATCGGCGGCAGCTGTGAACAATTTTTGCAAGTCGGCAAAAAGCTTATAATTATTCAGCGCTAGTTTTTGAAGATGGTTGTAAATAACCTGTTCATCAATTTCCCTCTGAGCCGTTTCGATCAGAAGTGGAACACGAATTTTCTTTTTTTGTTTGGTTATATTTTGCCGTCGTCTGATTTTTTGCCAGATGTTCTGCCAGGCAGATTTTTTTCCTGTGTAAATTTTATCACGGAAAATAATCAGTTCAGCCGGCGTACTTGATTTAATTTCCTGCAGTGATTGTCGGAGGGTTTGGAGACCTGCATGCAGATTTTCTTTTTGCTCCGGCAGACTACTTTCCTGATAGTCCTCTAACAGACGGCCTGCATTAAAGAGGAAATTACTTTGTAATTTTGCCAGAACTTTTTTACTCCGGTGTATTTCCTTTTGCGACAGCGCTTCCTCAAGTTCCACATAATTTTTTTTAATAAGAACATCAAATTTTTCAAGCAAGGAAATATTGAGGGCGAAGAAATGAGTCAGAACATTGCTTTCAAACTGATTAAGAACATGATCAATATTTTCTTTCAGGTTTAGCATAAACGTTGCAGCTGCCTCGTCCTCCGGCATCACCAGTGGGGGGATAACACTTTTATCAGAGGAGCTGCTTTCAGGAACAGCACTGATCTGTGCTGCATCGCCCTCCATTTCTATACCAATAGATATCGGTTTAAAAAAACTTGAAGCACTGATAAGGAGGACACTGCCTAGCGTATCGATCAGTTTGTCCGTACTCTCGATATACTGCCGGGCGTTTTCTTCTCTAATTTCCGGCAGGCCCATGATAACCAGGTCTGCCTCCATTGATTCAATTCTGATGATGTCATGGATCGGTTTACGGTCGATCGCATTATTGATAATTTTTATTTGTGCTTTTATTCGATGTTCCTCAAGAACCTGGTTAATATTGCGGTAGATTCTGTTATTCAGGGAACTATCATTGTTGACCAGCAAAATACGTGCTTCAGCATCTTCCCAGTCGTCAGAACTTAACAGAAACTTTATCAGCGTCAATCCGAGTGCAATATTGTTACTTCCACCACGCCACCAGAAATCTATAACTTTATTTTCACCATAACCACGCTCCTGATCATAATCAATGACCAGGATATTGTAATCCTGTTGATTAAGCATACGCAGAAAACCGGCAAATTTTTCCGGTTTTTTAGTTTTCCTTGCCCATCCAAGCATAACCGAATTCGGCTCAATGCCAGCAAAACCGTAAACTTTTGTAATTGTCCCCATCCCCTCATAGAGTTCATTTACCTCCATACTTCGGGTAAAAATACCATGAAACTTGTCGGACAAGTCTTCATCTACGGTGGTAACTCTTCTGATCAGTGGTGAGGATTCTCTGTTTTCAATCAGGTTGAAATTTGAAAGTATGCCACGTTTGTTTACAAGCCAACGGCCAAATTGCAACAAATGAGGACGGGCTTCGCTCCGGCCGCTGAAAAGAATAATATTAGGCCGCCAGTTACGGGGTTGTTTGACTATCCGGTTCAGGCGGTCAAGACCGTAACGGAGGACCGAGGCCCAGACCCCTTCCCACGTATCCCCTGATTCGAGGGTTAATTCCTTTTTTTTCAAAAAGAAAAATATCGTTCCCATAATCAGGATTGCTCCGATCAGGGCGATAAAATCGAGTTCCAGCATCAGGATAAAACAGACGATGGCGCCGATGATACTGACCGCGGCTGGTATTTTGAAAGAAGGACGGAAATCGGTGCTGGCCCATGTCTCCAGTGAACTACTGAGATTGAGAAATCCATAGGTCGTGATAAAAAACATCGACACAACACGGGCGATCAGGTTTAATTCACCGATCAGAATTCCCGCTTCTGCAATGATGAAAGTGAAGATCAGCGCGTTACGCGGTTCATTGGTCTTCCCGTAGCCTTTAGCAAAGATCCCTGGTGTAATCCGGTCAACGGAAGTGGCCTGCAGGATACGCGGGGCACCGAGAATACTTCCGATTGCTGAGGAAAGCGTTGCCCCCCAGATACCAGCCACGAGCAGCGGCGGAAAAAATGACAGGTCGAGCAGAATATTGGAATTATTAATTAATTGATCGGCATTGACACGGTAGGCAAAAAAAGCCGCCATCCCGAGATAAATAAGCAAGCCGGCCATAATGGCGCTGATTGTTCCTACGGGAATTGATTTTTTCGGATCCTGTAGATCACCGGACATGGATACTCCCGCCTCAAATCCGGTTACCGCCGGAAAAAAGATAGCAAAAAGCAGGATCAGAGGTGACATATCTGATACAGGTTTCAACAAGGGTTCTACCGGTACATATGCGGTGCTGCCGAATAGAATTGTCACTAATGACAGACCAATGGCTGCCATAATGAAATACTGAGTCTTAATTGCCAGCGATGTGCTGATAAAGGTGAGGGTACCAACCAAAACCAGAGCAATCGTACCCGTTAAACGAATCGTATCCTTGGTGATCTCTAATCCCCAGAAGCCTATAAAACTTTCAGAAAATCCGATAAGATATAGACTGACACTCATTGACAATCCGAAATACAGGGCAATGCCCAGGGTACCGCCGATGGGTAAACCCAAACTGCGCGAGATAATATAATAGGTACCGCCGGCCTTGACTTTTTTATCCGTGGCAATAGAGGAAACACTGAGGCCCGTGCTTACAGAAACTAAATGGGCAATAATAATGATACCGGCGGTCAGAAAAAATCCAGACTGCCCGACAATCCAGGGCAGACGCATGTACATGATAACACCGAGGATCGTCAAAATTGATGGTGTGAATACTCCACCAAAGGTACCAAACTTTTTTTGCTGAGGCATATCAATTCCTGGTTGTTATTCAAGATATTGGATTTCACAAATTTCTGCTGTTATGGTTGTGCTACCTGTCCTTTGTTTCTCAGATGAAAAAACATTGCGACGATCAAAAGCACCGCTGTTCCCAGGGCACCAATAATGATCTCCTCTATGTCAGATTGCGCCCATTGCCAGCTGGCCGGCAGATCACGGGCAAAGGTGCCCCAGGTGATGATCAGTATACTGGCTGCGATTGAGACCAAACCCTGCCACAGGCGTAGGCGGACCTTTAAAAAAGATAAGATAAATAAGCCCAGGATGCCGCCACCGAAGATGCCGGATATCTGCCACCATATATCCAGGGCGCTCTCTGCCTGGATCATCAGCAAGGCAAATCCGGTTCCCAGAAGACCCCACAAGGCCGTTGACAAACGAAGGAACATCACACTACCTTTTTCCCCGATATGGGGATTAAAATAACGTTTGTAGAAATCCAGAAATAGAACAGTTGCCGAACAGTTCAGAGCCGAATCGACCGTACTCATCGCTGCCGCCATTATCGCTGCAACAATTAATCCTTTCAACCCGGCAGGCACCTCGGTAGCGATAAAATAAGGGAATACTTCATCCCCTTTAGTAATTCCAGGCCCCAGTAAATGTTCACTGCCGGAATAAAAGGCGAATAAAGTAGAACCAATATAGAGAAAAACGACAGTTAGGGGAATATAGATAAGCATTGATATCCAGATTGACCGGGTTGCCTCCTTTTGCGTGGCAACGGAAGAATACTTCTGCACATAATTCTGATCGGCCAACAGATTGCGAAGATTTTCAGTGACACCATAAATGATCATCACCCAAATGGTTCGGGAGGAGAACGACCATTCCCAGTTGCCGAGGTTGAACTTATTGGTCTCCCAAGCAGACTTTATCAAAAATTCTGGCTGTGAGAATACATCCATCGTCAGGTAAACAGCACAAAATATAATTCCAACAATCATGATCAGCGACTGCATTACATCCGTCCAGATTACCGCCTCCATACCCCCCAGCAGTGTATAAAGCATCGTAATCACTCCAATGACAATTATTACAATCACAATATTCCAGGGGACAAATGTATTTAATAATAGCCCGGCCAGATACAGAATCACCGCCGCTCTGCCAATCATATACAGAACAAAGGACAGAGCCGCATATATCCGTCCCCAGGCGCCCAATTTTTCCTCAAGAAAACTATAAACCGAGATGATCTGTGTTTTGCGGTAATAGGGCACGGCGTATTTGGTGACAAACCAGACAACAAGCGGTATACACAGGGCAAAAATAAGCGGATGCCAATTGCTGTCAAACGCTTTACCGGGTGTGGCAATATAGGAAATACTGCTGGTATAGGCACTCATGATTGCCAGACCGGCTGCCCAGGCGGGAATAGACCTTCCGGCAACCATAAACTGCTCAGCCGTACCTGATTTGCGGGTAAAATAAATTCCCATGGCAATCAGGATAGCCGCATAGACGAATATCAGAATAATATCAATCAGTTCAAAATAACCATAATTCATAGTAACCCCTCCTGTTTCAGACCGGTCAGATTAATGAAATGAGATAAAAATATAAAAAAGGAACTTACTACAGGAAATCTTTCATATAGTTAAACACTGAATGCAACCATCCGGGTCAGGCAAATTCAAATAAATAAGCTATAATTTTGGAAGCAAATTCGACATCTCAATGGCACTCAGAGCCGCGTCCCAACCCCTGTTGCCTGCCTTGGTCCCGGCCCTTTCAATCGCTTGTTCAATAGAATCGGCGGTGATGATACCGTAAATAACCGGTTTACCGGTGGAAATTGAAACCTGGGCAATACCTTTGGCTGCTTCACTAGCCACAAAATCAAAATGTGGGGTATCTCCCCGGATGATTGCTCCCAGACAGATAATGGCATGATATATATCAGATTTAGCCAGTTTAGCAACGGTCATCGGTATTTCAAACGCTCCGGGAACCCATACGATGGAAATATTTTTTTCATCGGTATCATGGCGGATGAGGCAATCTATCGCTCCGTCTACCAGTTTGCTTGAGATGAATTCATTAAACCTGCTGACTACCAGGACAAAGTTTTTATTTTTAGCATTAAACACACCTTCGATTTTCTTAATCATTGATTCCTCCTTTAACACCATTTAATATCAGGTGACCAAGTTTATCACGTTTTGTTTTCAGGTACTTTTCATTATGTTCATTTGGATTAATTTCTATGGCCACTCGTTCGACTATTTCCAGGTCATATCCGGCTAAACCAACTACTTTTTTTGGATTATTTGTCATCAGGCGAATTTTTTTCAGGCCAAGATCTTTTAATATTTGCGCACCGATCCCATAATCTCTCAGATCTGCTTTAAAGCCAAGCTCGTGATTAGCTTCAACCGTATCTCTGCCATTCTCCTGCAGGGCATAAGCAAATATTTTATTTACTAACCCTATACCACGTCCTTCCTGGCGCATATACAGCACAACTCCCCTGCCTTCTCTCTCAACTTGTTGCATTGCAGCTGCCAACTGATCACCACAATCGCAGCGTTGTGAACCGAAAACGTCACCGGTCAAACACTCGGAATGCACCCGGACCAGCGTCGGTTTTTCATCCAGAATTCCCCCTTTTACCAGAGCGATATGATGTTCGCTTTCAAGTAAAACATTTTGTTATAAATAAAGCTTAAAATCACCAGATTGAGTAGGCAAAACAACCACTTCACGGC
>CAZBBC010000029.1:1974-36711 GCA_964489835.1 uncultured Calditrichota bacterium | reverse complement strand
ATAATAATTTCATAACGATAATTCATCTTGGCCCCAGTTTATATTTTAATATAATGTTTCTTACTTGTTTAACCTGATATGCTTTAGCTTATGTTCCATCTTTTTGAAGATTTATTCTCTCAACTACATCTTCTTTCCTGAAAATATAATGACTTCCTCATTTGAAAACCAAGCCCTTGGGGATATTTTTCAGAATCCGGATTATTTGATTAATTGCATTTTGTATATCATAACCTTAAATTTGGAATCATAAATTCCAAAATGCTTAGATATATGGAAACTTATATTCCAAGATTTTTCAAATCTCCAAACCAAAGTTTTTTTCTTTTTGGACCCAGGGGAACTGGTAAATCCACCTATTTGAAAAAACATTTTCAAGATGCACTTTGGATTGATTTGTTAAAACCCGATGAATTCAGAAGATTTTCCGCAAAACCTGAAAGGCTCATAGAACTCGTTTACGCCAATCCAGAAAAAAGAAATATAGTCATTGATGAAATTCAAAAGGTACCTGATTTATTACCAGCAATCCATAGTCTTATAGAAGAAAAATCAAATCGGACTTTTATTCTTACCGGTTCCAGTGCCAGGAAGCTCAAGAGATCAGGAACAGACTTATTAGCCGGTCGTGTTATCACAAAAACGCTTCATCCATTTTTACTATCTGAATTATTAATGGATTATTCATTTGATAAAGCTCTCGAAAATGGACTATTACCTATTGTTATATCCTCCATGTCACCCAATGAAGTGCTAGATACATATATATCACTTTATATTCGTGAAGAGGTTCAGTATGAGAGTTTAGTAAGAAATATTGGTAACTTCTCCCGTTTTCTTGAAGCTGCAAGCTTTTCGCATGCCTCGATACTTAATATTAGCAATATTGCTCGCGAATGCCAGGTTGAACGGAAAGTTGTAGAGAATTATATAAGTATTTTAGAGGATATATTAATTTCCTTTCGTTTGCCCGTTTTTTCAAGAAGAGCAAAACGAATAATGGTTTCCCATCCAAAATTTTACTTCTTTGATGCCGGTGTTTTTACAACATTACGACCTAAAGGTCCTTTAGATAGCCCTCAGGAAATATCCGGAGCCGCGTTAGAGGGATTAGTGGCACAGCATCTGAGAGCATGGAATGCCTATAATAATAATCTTTTTGATATTTATTATTGGCGATCACGCAGTGGTGTGGAAGTCGATTTTGTATTATACGGACAACAGGGTTTTTATGCTATCGAAGTAAAAAATACCAATCGCATACGACCTGAGGATTTAAGATCTTTATCCGAATTTCAAAAGGACTATCCTACAGCAAAAACTTTTTTTCTCTACCGGGGGAGTGAAAAGCGTATGATTAATAATATTTTATGTTTACCCTGTGAACAATTCTTAAAGGAATTATCCCCGGGCAGTAATTTGTACATTTAAACATTCTACAATGGGGAAAAATACCGTAAGAGATTTGTTAGGTCACGGCAATCTAAATATGGTGGAAAGATATTCTCATTTAGTTTCGCTTCACCTAGTTACACGAGATTTGCTCCAGCTTTCGACCTGACAGTTTCCAAAAGGCTTTTTTCTTTTATCTTTTTTCTTTTATCTTACAAAAAAACCCCGAAAATTCGGGGTTTTTTTGCAGTGAGCCAGGAAGGATTCGAACCTTCGACCAACGGCTTAAAAGGCCGCTGCTCTACCAACTGAGCTACTGGCCCATATGTCGAATACAGGCACTAAATTTATAAAGTTATAATTCCCTTGTCAACTCTCCTTTTGATATCTTTTTTCGGCTTAACCGTTAATAATATAAAGATCCCGACATTTTTTTATTTTGTATCTTGTATTTATTACCATTAACAAAATTAGATTGCCACGTCGTTCCGCATCTGCGGAACTCCTCGCAATGACTTTTCAGATTTTGTCTTTTATCTTTTGTCCTTTGGATTATTTATCACGCACCAACACGGAATCAGACGCATTGCAATGCGTCTCTACATGATCGGGCGCGAAGACCGCGCCCCTACTTATACCATATACCCTATACCCATTGGGCACGGTACGCCATGCCCCTACACGCTCCACGCTCTACGAATTTCATTCCCCCTGCCGTTTCTCATCCATAATCCGGCAGGCTTCCATGATGACGTTCATCGTACCATTGGTAATATTGACCGGGAAAGCCTTATCAGAAACTTCAAAATTGAAGGTCCCTTCATCATAGGTCACCATTTCATAGACGGCTTCTTCCCCTTCTTTATCTTCCGTTTTTGCGCCTACCAGGTGTCCGTCTTTTAAATATATTTCCCCTCTGCCGTTGCCTTCAATTATTAAAATCCCCGATTTCTTATTCAGATTAAGCATTTGCACCAATTCAACAATGCTCAGATCTTTCAATTCACCCGCAAATGCTTTTTTTACTTCCGTTTTATCCTCAATGGTTTTCAGTTTTTGTGTCCGATCCAGCAATTCTTCGACTCTTTCAAGCAACTCTTTACGATCAATAGGCTTATTCAAATACTCATCTGCGCCGGCCCGAAACCCCCGGATCTCCATCTCTGAATCATCAAATGAGGTGAGAAAAATAAATGGGATCAGCGGAACTTTTGAATTTTCCCGTATCATCCAGCATAACTCTATTCCATCCATTTGTGGCATCATAATATCTGAGATAATCAAATCAGGCAGCTCTCTATTGGCAACTTCAAAAGCCACCTCACCATTTTCTGCCTCGACAATTTCATAACCCGCCGCAGCTTTAGAGAGACTGATATTCAATAACTTTAAGACGTTGGGGTTGTCATCGACAATTAATATTTTCTTACCCATTTAAAGCTCCCAAACAATATGACGACTTTGTAATTTACAAATTCAAGATGAAAATAGGTAATTTATTTATCTGAGTTATAATAATTTATATTCAAATTTCTGGCAGCAGCCACTTCGTCCAGGCGACGAACGGGTGTTGTGAACGGTGCCTCATGTAATTTTTCAGCATTTTTTGATATTTCATTATCAATCTTGATCATTACATCAGCAAAATAATCCAGCATTTCTTTACTCTCTGTCTCTGTAGGTTCAATCATCATCGCTTCTTTAACAATAATCGGAAAATAAACGGTTGGCGGATGAACACCAAAATCCAGTAAACGCTTGGCGATATCCATGGCTTTCGCACCTCTTTCCCTTTGCTTTTCGGCAGAAAGAACAAATTCGTGCATGGGCGAGGAATCATAACCCAGATCAAAACGGGATTTCAGCCGGGCATAAAGGTAATTGGCATTAATGATCGCATGCTCAGATACTTTTCTAAATCCGCTGGATCCGACCATACGAATATAAATGTAGGCTCTGAGTAACAAGGAAAAGTTTCCGTAGAAACTATGAATCTTACCCATAGATGTTTTACCCGATTCATCAAAATAATACATATTCCCATCATAGTTAACCGTGGGCTTTGGCAAAAATTCCGCTAATTTTTTCTTAACAGCTACCGGGCCTGTACCCGGTCCGCCGCCGCCATGGGGTGTGGAAAAACTTTTATGAAGGTTTAGATGCATCACATCAAAACCCATGTCACCGGGTCGCACAATACTGAATAATGCATTCATATTGGCACCATCCATATAGAACAATGCATCGACACTATCCAGAAGAACTTTGATATCTTTCATCTGATGATCAAATATACCCAACGTATTTGGATTGGTAAGCATCAATCCGGCTATATCCGGGGATATTTTCTTTCTCAAATCATCAAGATCGATGACACCCTTCGTATTTGACCGGATGGTCTGGCAATGGTAACCGGCGATAACGGCACTGGCAGGATTGGTACCATGCGCAGAATCCGGTATTAGAACAATATTTCTATCTTCACCCTTTGCTTTATGATATTGCTGCATAAGCATTAATCCTGCCAATTCACCCTGCGATCCGGCCGCAGGTTGCAGGGTTACCGCATCCATTCCGGTAATCTCTTTCAGATACTCCTGAAGTTCAAACAGGATTTGAAGAGCTCCTTGCACGGAAGAGATATCCTGATCGGGATGAAGTTGCGAAAATTCAGGTATCGCCGCCAGTTTTTCGTTGATCTTTGGATTGTATTTCATGGTACAACTTCCGAGGGGATAAATGGATTTATCCACATGATGGTTCATTGACGAAAGCGCTGTGAAATGTCTGACCAGTTCATTCTCTGCCACCTGGGGAAGCTCGGCTGCTTTTTCTCTTAAAAACCCGGACTCTATTAATTCATTTACCGGTTTTTCCGGCACATCACATTTGGGCAGCACATGCCCCCTTCTACCTGGCTTACTCAATCTGAACAATAAATCCTTATACATTATCTCTCCATGATCAGTATAATCCCGCGGCGGAAACCGTTTTATTTTTTCCGGTGGTTTTGGCCCGGCCAAGTGCCTTCTTTGCCAATGCAAAAAAATCCATCTCGTTCTTGACCGGAGAATCAGATGGGATGGATGCAACCCCAAAACTGGCCGTAACGTTCATATCGTCCTTTTTTCTTCGATGACTTTCTCTTTTATCCAACAAAGAATCATCAATATAGGTGGTCTGGTTGATAGCAACCCGCAAACGTTCTGCCTCAAAAACCCCAACCTGTGCATCGGTTCTCGGTAAAATAACGGCAAAATCAGCCCCATCCAGTCGGCCAACGATATCAGCGATACGCGAATTCATCAGCAGGACGTTGGCAATTTTCATCAAGATATAATCCCCTACATCATGACCAAAGGTATCATTCAATTGTCCAAAATGATCGATATCAATAATCATCAAAGACAGTGCTGTTTCATAGCGCAGTGCACGGTGAAATTCCTCTTTTAATCTGGTGTCAAAATATGATTTATTACTCAATCCGGTTAATTTATCAATGACAGCGGTTTCTTCCAAACCCCTGTTTGCCTGCTGTAATTTCTCAATTTCCAGAGAAAGTTTATTCCGGACCTTTATTTTATCCTCACCATTGTTATCCAGTTTCCTCATAAGTCGCGATTTCTTAATAATGGTATGTGCCCGGGTCGCTAATTCCCGGGAACTGAATGGTTTAATCATACAATCATCGCCACCTGCGGCTGTGCAGTCTTTAAAAACATCCCCTTCCTTCCACTCACTGGCAAGAAAAAGAACCGGGATATTCTTTGTCTTTCTTTTATTCTTCAGTGTGCTGCATACTTTGAATCCATTTTCTCTCAAATAATCAATATCAAGGATAATAAGCGCTGGATGATCCTTTTGAGCCCTTTCAAGCACCGCTTGGTCATCTTTTACACTGACCAGTTGCAGCTGAAGAGAAGCAAAGAGACTTTCCAGAACTCCACCAAATTCTTTGGAATCATCGAGATATAAGATCGTTGACATGATTTTTTCTTTTTTTGATGATTAGTCTATGAGCACAATACTGAAAACAATTATCAAATGACAATCTACAAATTCCAAATAATAATCAATTTTCAAAGTACCAATGACCAAAATTTAATTTACAGAATTTTTGAAATTGAGATTTGAAATTTATTTGATATTTGGAATTTGCTATTTGTTATTTTTAGAGTAATCCTCATCGCTTGCGCTTGACACCAAGAGAACGACGATCCATGCTCGATTAATGATCATATCCGGCCAGCGCATTCTTTAATTCAGAAATATACTGATCCAATTCTTTCTTTGTTCTTTTCTCAGTGACCGCCACCAGAAGATGATCACTAAAACCGGCCTGTGAGAGATCATTGCCGGCAAAGATACCTTTTTCTGCCATCTTTTTTAAAATTTTACTGCTTTTGAATGGAAATTTAACGATAAACTCTTTAAAAAAATGTTTTTTGTTTACTATTTCCAGACCATCGATCTGATTAATTTCGGCGGCCAGGTAATGGGCTTTTTGAATGCAAAGATTGGCTACTTCTTGTATGCCATATTTACCGAGGGCTGCCAGATAAATCGTTGCTGCCAGTGCCAATAATCCGGAATTGGTACAGATATTTGATGTTGCTTTTTCCCGGCGTATGTGCTGTTCTCTTGTCTGTAAAGTTAAAACAAATCCGGTTTTTCCCTCAATATCCTTGGTTAAACCAGCAATTCGCCCGGGGATTTTTCGCACAAGATCCATCCGCGTAGAAAAAAGTCCGAGAAAAGGACCGCCAAAATTCATATGATTACCCAGTACCTGTCCTTCAGCAACAGCGATATCAGCACCATATTCACCCGGTGGTGCCAGTATTCCCAATGAAATTGGATCATAATAACAGATGAACAAGGCGTTTTTTTCTCTGATAATTTCCCCCGCGGTCCGCATATCTTCCAGACTTCCGAAAAAATTCGGGTGCTGCAATATCACTGCGGCATGATCATCTTCGAGGGTTTTCCGGAGGTCGCCCATATCGGTTAAAAAATCGGATACCGGCAGTTCTGTAATTTGGATATCATTATGATTGATATAGGTACGTAAAAGTTCCTTGTATCGGGGATTCAGAGAGCCCGCAATCAAAACCTTATTTTTTCGTGTATGATTACAGGCAAGAAGCATGGCCTCTGCTAAAGCGGATCCTCCTTCATACATAGAAGCATTGGTTACATCCATGCCGGTCAATTCACAAATCAATGACTGAAATTCATAGATTGATTGCAATGTTCCCTGGCTAACTTCCGGCTGATAAGGTGTATAGGCAGTATAGAATTCAGATCGGCTGATCAATGCACCGATGATTGCCGGAATGTAATGGTCATAGACACCACCGCCAAGGAATGATATCCCGGGCTTATTTTTCTTAGCCAGGGATTCAATAAGGTGGGTTATTTCGACTTCCGATATCGGTTCAGGTATATTCAGATTCTGATTGAATCGTAATTCCTTTGGAATATTAGAAATCAGCGCTTCAAAATTATTAACACCAATAACCGACAACATTTCCTTGATATCTTCTTCAGAATTAGTTAAAAAAGGCATAATGATTATATTCTCACTCTACTGACCAATATGCGCCGCATAGGCCGCTGTGTCCATTAAATTATTCCATTCTTCTTCATTATCGATCTTTATTTTAACCATCCAGCCGTTGCCGTATGGATCTTTATTGATGGTTTCCGGTGCATCCGTGAGAGATTCGTTGATTTCTACGATCTCTCCCGATAAAGGTATATAAAGATCAGAGGCAGCCTTGACCGCCTCAATGCTGCCAAATGCATCATTCTGATTATAATGATCTCCAATCGAAGGTAACTCCAGATAAACAACATCCCCCAGCTCACTCTGGGCATAATCCGTGATGCCAACGACTACAAGGTCACCCTCCTTTCGGGACCATTCATGTTCTTCCGTATACTTTAAATCTTCTGGGATATTCATCGTTCCTCCATTTATTCTAACAGATTAGTTCTTTCCAGGAATCCTGTATCAAAGTTTCCTTTTTTAAATTCTTCATGATTGATAAGTTTTTTATGGAACGGGATCGTTGTTTTGATACCTTCGATCACAAATTCATCCAGAGATCTTTGCAATCTGGCAAGAGCCTCTTCCCTGTCTTTTCCATAGGCAATAAGTTTGGCTACTAATGAGTCATAGAAGGGAGGAATCTTATATCCAGAATAGATATGCGTATCAACCCGAATACCTGGTCCACCAGGGAAATGAACATTATCGATTTTGCCGGGATTGGGCATAAAATTACGTTCCCAATCTTCTGCATTGAGCCGGCATTCGATAGCGTGCCCCTGAATTTTTATATCATCCTGTGTATATCCAAGAGTTTCTCCGCTGGCCACACGGATCTGATCCTTTACTAAATCACAGTCATATACCATTTCCGTCACCGGATGTTCTACCTGAATTCTCGTATTCATTTCCATAAAGTAGAAATTTTTGTTCGCATCCAGAAGGAATTCAATGGTACCTGCACCGACATATCCGACCTCTTTACATCCCCGGATAGCCAATTCACCCATTTTATTTCTTAATTTTTTATCAACAGCAATCGAAGGTGCCTCTTCCAGTAATTTCTGGTGTCTTCTCTGGATTGAGCATTCCCGCTCTCCATAGTGAACTATATTTCCATGTGAATCAGCCATGATCTGTATTTCTATATGTCTCGGATTGACAATATATTTTTCCATGTAAAGATCGGCATTTCCAAAAGCGCCTTCAGCTTCGGCACTAGCCATCATATAGTTCATTTCCAGATTACTCTCTGAGTTAACAATACGCATTCCGCGCCCGCCACCCCCGGCCACTGCTTTAATCATAACCGGATACTGAATCTCCTTTCCCAAAGATTTCGCATGCTCAAGATCTTTGATCACCCCTTCACTCCCGGGGACAACGGGCACACCTGCTTTTTTCATTGTTTCCTTGGCCTCAGACTTGTCACCCATCTTCCGAATCATATCCGCATCAGCACCAATAAATTGAATATTACAGGTCTCACATACTTCTGCAAATTCAGGATTTTCAGCCAAGAAACCATAACCGGGATGAACAGCTTCAGCGCCTGTAATCTCGGCAGCTGATATAATCCTTACCATATTTAAATAACTTTCATTACTGGGAGGCGGGCCGATACAGACAACCTCATCCGCAAATCGTACATGTAGGGATTCCGCATCTGCTTCGGAATAAACAGCGACAGTTTTTATACCCAGTTCCTGGCACGCTCTCAATATTCTGAGGGCTATTTCACCACGATTGGCAATCAATATTTTCTTAAACAATCCAATTTCCTTTCATCTTTCAATAGCCGTTTGTAATTCTTTCAGCGTCTTCCTTAACTTTGCGTTTTCCCTCTTTGTGCTTGACAGCTCATTCTTCAGTTGATTGATAAGCGCAGAGTCTGATTCTTCCTTCGTGGTACTAACTTCAGGATCCGCCAGCCTGGATGTGAGATTCGTCAGAACTTTCAACCAATTTTTACAGGCTTTAATATAGCGACTATTTGGATAATTTTCGATAAATTTTTCAAAAAGTCCGACCGCCTTACGATAGTCAAAATATGGATTCATGTCATCAGCAATGACATGAATATAAGCCAGACGGTAAGCAGCATCGTCAACATAGGCATGGGTTGGAAATTTCATGATAAACCTGGAAAAGATTTCCTGCGCCTGTATATAATTTCCTTCCATAATATAGGCATTGCCTATTTCAAAAATTTCCGTTTCAAGATTTCCTTTATCATCATGCATTGCGTTAGAACAACCCGTCCATATGCTTCCGTAGAAGCCAATCCATGAAAATATGAATATAATGAAACTAATCCGTACGTTTATCAATAACAAGAAAACTCCCATCTTTCTGTTTGGCAAACTTCTTTAGCTCAGTTACTATTTTAACAATTTCTCCAACATTTGTAAATGTGCGTCTTTCATTGTTCACGACTGCAATCGATATGGAGACAAAGGGAAATTTTTTAGCAATCCCCTGACGATCTTTTGTAATAATGTACCCTGCCTGTCGATCCTCCTGATTATAAAATTGGACAATTTCATCATCCAACAAACGAATAATTTCATTCCCGATATTCTGAATAGCATCCGGAGTGGAAATTATCACAAAATCATCACCCCCTATATGCCCGATAAAATCTGTATTACTGCCATAAGCGGCAACTGCCTGTCTGGTGATACGTGCGGTGAGCAGGATAACTTCATCACCTTTTTTGAATCCGTATTTATCATTATAAGCCTTAAAATTATCGAGATCTGTATAAGCCACGGCAAATTTTTGTCCACTTTCCATTCTTTGGATGATAATTTCCTGAATTTTATTATTACCCGGCAAACGTGTCAACGGATTACTGTCAAGATTCTGTAAATTACGGCGGATAACCGCCCGAATACGGGCCGCCCTTTCCTGAGGATCGATATCCTTTGTAATATAGTCGTCTGCTCCTCCATCCAGGCGGCGGAGTTTGTCATTTAAATCATCACTGGTCGTTAAAATAATTACCGGGATAAATTTAAGAGAATTATCATTTTTTATCAGATCACAAATTTTATGCCCATCCGGATCAGGCATGTTAAGATCCAATAGTACCAGGTCCGTTTTTTCGGTTCTCAACTTTTCGATCCCTTCGATACCATTGGCAGCTTCATTGACAATAAATCCATCCGCTTCAAGACCCATTCTGGTCATAAATCGAAAGTGCTCTTCGTCATCGATTAAGAGAAGTTTGTACTGATCTTCCATTGATTAATCTAACCCATCCTTTACGATATTATTAACTATTGGTATCTGAACGGTAAAAACAGTTCCATGATTTTCTTTACTCTTCACCTTTATCTTTCCACCGTGAGCTTTTACAATTTGTGAGGTAATATATAATCCCAAACCGGTACCTTTCACAGAAATTTTTGATGAATTGCTGGCGCGATACATTTTTTCGAATATATAGGGAATTTCCTGCGCTGGAATACCAATACCCTGATCTTTGATCTTAAATTCTGCCGATGATCCATTATCCATTATCATAACTTGTAGAGTGGATCCCTCCGGGGAAAATTTTATGGCATTGGAGAGAAGATTGATAAATACTTCCTCCATACGATCCTTATCTATTTGACATTCAATTTTTTCACTGGAAAAATTTAAATCAACATTGATATTTTTCACTTTCACTGTAGGGGCAAGTTTCATCAATGAATTCGTAAATAATTTTGTAATATTTTCCTTTCGCAGGTCTAATTTCAGAGTATCTCCATCATAGGAGGCACTGTGCAGAATATTTGTGATCAGGTTAGATAAGGTTTCATTATTACTATTAATGATAGATAGTAAACGTTTCTGATCGGTACTCGGTTCAGGACCGATAGTTTTTTCCAAAAGTTGGATCGCCTGATAGACGGCAACGACAGGACTTTTCATTTCGTGAGTAAATTGCCCCAGCATTTCTGTTTTAAACGTTTCGTTTTTCTTTAAACGCAGGGCCATCTGTTCGAAAGCAGAAGCAAGTTCGCCGATTTCATCATTGGACTTTTTGGGAATTCTTACATCAAAATTTTGAATGGCCACTTGTTCGATTCCAGATTTTAATTCCTCCAGCGGTTTAGAAAATATCCTGGCCACAAAAAATGCAATCAGCAAACTAACAAAAACCATGCCGAATATAATTATAAAAACAGCCAGATTCATGGCATCGGCCACATCCCGCATTTTTACACCACTCTCCCTGGCTTGTTTGCCGATCATCTCACTTAGACGAATCAATTCTTCCCGCAGAGTCGTGATTGTGCTTTTTAGGTCGGGAACCGTTACGGTAACATTACTTTTAAGAGTTTGGATCTGATTTTCTGCCTTATTCCAGAGCGCCTCACACTGTTTTTCAACCACTTGTTTTTCAGCTCTTTTTGCCTGTCTCTCTTCTGTGTTGATAACGCGACTGTTTATAAAATAGTCAATCGGTAAAAGAAAGGAAAAATCTTCCATATTTTCACTGCGAGATTTATATCGTTCCCAATTCAGGACGTAGTCGTTTACTGCAGTACCCAGATCGTTTAGATACCCTTGTTTATTAGAATCCAAGAGAAGAAGCAATAAATACTGCGAATAAACATCTTCCAATATTTGTTGTTGGTGTGTAAGGTCAATGACTCCCTGCACATCCTGTTCAATTCGAATTCTAACAAAATAATCAATACCCTGAACTTGCAGGACTAACAGGAGGAGAGCAATGGAAATAAAAGTTATGAGGATTAGATATGTGATGAAAAGTTTATATTTTAACTTCATTCACTATTTTTCAATAAGGAAGAGTACCTGGTTGTATTCAACCGGTTGTGCATTTTCTACCAATATTTTGCTTATTTTTCCGGCATATTCGGATTCAAATTCATTCATTAATTTCATTGCCTCAATTATACACAAGGTTGTTCCAACTTCAACCATTTGTCCTACTTCAATATAAGCATCTGCATCCGGAGCCGGTGATCGATAAAACGTACCAACCATCGGTGAGCGCACTTCATGATAGTTTGCGGATGTCTCTTCAGTCGAAATCCCTGTGGATTCTGACATGGGGATTTCAGCGCCAGCAGGTACAGGAACAGCCGGCGTAGACATGGGAACGCCTGGTTGATAAGAACCCATCGGCAGAGGATTCATAATATATGATTCTGAAGAATTCTTGCTGTTTTTTGAAATTCTGACTTTTTTACCTTCCTCTATGATCTCAATTTCACTAATATCAGCATTCTCAACAAGTTTAATAAGCTGGCGGATCTCTTTGATCTCCATCAAGCCTCCTTTTAAGCTATGGCCGCTAAAAACTATCTTTCTCCACATTGACGGATCATTGGGAAGATAAAGATTACTTTGAAAATAACAAATCACAAATCACAAATATCAAATAATTTCCAAATCACAATTTCAAATATTCAATGAATTGAATTTTGCTTATTGGAACTTTGAAAATTGAATATTATTTGGATTTTGTAGATTGTCATTTGATATTTGTTTTCAGCTTTGGGCCGTGCTGTTATTTATTTTAATATATTCACTTTCTCAAACAGAGATTTGACTTCATCATGAAATTTTTTCTTGTAAACTGTCGCACTCACATGATGATTTTTAATACTGGTAAAATTTATATCATTCACATCTTCATCGCAATAAATAATTATTGGGATATCATTTTCCGTTCGCGGCTTGGGCCACAACATATTCATAATTGCTTCCGCATCCTCATAATTAACAACAATCAATTGAGGGGCGAAATTCGCCATAAACCGGACAGTCATTTCCTCCGGCCCGGTTACCTTGCACTCAAAACCCATTTTCTTTACGGCACGACTGGCCATGATTCGGGCAATTCTGTTATCATCAATGACCAGGACTTTTGTATCTTCCGGATTATCACCTTCCTGCTTTTTAATTTCATCCTTAAGTTTGGCTGCTTCCATGAGCAGATTGGTAATGCTTTCGTTGACATTAGCCACCGGAACATCCTCAGTATCTTCAAACACAAATCTTAATTCTTCATTACATGTCAGCTGTAAAAAAGCGTCCTCTTTAATCAGGGAACCATAGGCGGCCGATACGACACGTCCATCCTTGACCATGATATTTCCGATTTCTGTGTTATTCACATCATAAAATCTAAAAATACCCGTCCGCTTACCCTGATCTTTTTCCTGGGCCTCATTCCAGAAAAATTCATTTGAAGTAAAATGATGCTGAAAACGAGACTCAATGATCCTAAGATTTATTCTCGCCACTACCTCTTCAATATTGAAGGGCTGGTAAACAGCATCTACGGCTCCTTCCTCAAAAAAATCAATAACACTATTTTTTCTGTCACCCATAATCAGTGCGATGATAGGGATCTCTTTCATTCCGTCAATTTTCCTCAGTGAACTCATTAAATCAGCAATGCTCTTCTCCTTAAAATTATCCGCCACCAGGAGCAGCACCGGTGTTTCTTTTGCTGCCCGTTTTTTGCATTCAAATATATTATCGAATGTGGCCGAGGTGAAGCCCTTTATTTTTAATTGATCCTGAAGACCGTTTACTTCCTTATCTGGCGCACTTATTATAAAAAGCATAGCATCAAACTCCTTCAAACTTGTATGTTCGAAATACTAATAGTCTTTTGCAATTCTCGCAATACGCTGCAGCTCTTCAATGACAATATCCAAACGTTCATCACTCAGATACGTCGTATGTACTCTGGCGTGTTTGAGCATGAGCCAGTCAATCTCAGCTGTAATCAGACATTCCTTAAAATATGGGGCTTTTATGACAATCTTTCCATGCGGATCCACAATTTCTGAACCGCCCCAGAACATCAAACCATCCTCAGTGCCGACACGATTACAAAAAACCAGGTAACTTGTAAATAAATGAGCCGAAGTTTTGTTCAGATTTTCCCAGATCTGAATATTTTCCGGTTTTTTATGCTCATGTACTCCCCGAAGGATGCCTGAAGAATTAACAAAAATCGTTAAGGCGCCATCGAGAGTTAATATGGCGGCTGAAGAAGGATGCCATATATCTTCACAGATAAGCATGCCAAAACGGCCGTGTTTACTGTCAAATGCCCGGAAACGATTGCCAGCGGTAAAATAACGCTTTTCTTCATAAACACCATAGGTGGGAAGATAAACCTTGCGATGACGGGCGATCGCTTCTCCATTTTCAAGAAATAAATTTGTGTTTTTTGCCTCAAATCCATCCGTAAGCTCAACCATACCTAAACAGATGCTTACCTTCTTACTGGCATCATACAAGGGATGCAATCTTTCATCATCGTATTTCATCGCCACATCATATACCGCATCTTTAAGTGAATAGCCGGTAAGAGATAATTCCGGGAACAGAACAACATCTGCCTTCTCCTCAATCGCTTTCTCAATAAAGGAAAGATGTTTTTCCAAATTCGCTTCAATATCAGCCAATCTGGGATTAATCTGTGCCAGAGAGACCCTTAATTTGTTCTTTTCTTGCATCATGTGGTGTGGGGTTGATTGACTTATTTCTATGAAAGTTTAATTTACATTCTACAGGTGATAAATACAAACGTTTGAAGTAGTGCCTATCAATAGCAGTCGATTCGGGGATCAGTGGTGATTTGATCCACCAGGGTAGTCATTTATTTGATGCACCTAGAAGAAATTTTGTATTATTAGTTCTCATGATAAAAAAATTCCCACTCTCTTACCAAGAGAGTGGATCAGGGGGTGAGTTTTTAAGAGGAAAGGATCAGTTTTTTAAGGATTTGTTGACTGCAGATCCTGGTACAATCCATAGTCGTGAATGATTTTATTGACAGCGGGTGGAACATAATCAGAAATATCCAATCCATTTTTAACCATTTCTCTGATTTCTGTTGCCGAGATATCAAGGATCGGCGAGGCTAAGAACATTACTTTTTTCCTGTACCTGCTCATTATGCTTTTATTATCAGGCGCTGAGCGGCGAATGACGACAACCTTTACCAATTTTGTAATGGATTCAGGATCTTTCCAGCGGTGGAATTCGGCCAGATTATCAATGCCCATGATGTAGTATAGTTTTGCAGCCGGTATGTTTTCATATTGCGAAAAATCACGAATGGTATCCACAGTATAAGAGATACCGATTCTATCCATCTCAATACGACTAAGTCTGAAGTGTCTGTTCTCGCTTACTGCCGCCTCTACCATTTTGACTCTGATATCTTCCGGGGAAAGATGGGAATTCTTCTTAAAGGCATGTTTTGCCGCAGGAATGAAATATATATAATCCAGTCGAAGTTTTTGTCTCACCCATTCCGCTAATTTTAAATGGGCATTGTGTGGTGGATCAAAAGTACCACCGTAAAGACCTATCCGCATTTATATCTATTCTTCATTCTCATCAACAGGGTCAATGTTGAAAGAAATTTTATGCATTGCTCGTTCAACTTTGGCGCCAAGATCTGTCTGCGGGAATTTGTCTTTTAGGATGAGTACTTGTTCTCTTGCATTTTGCCACTCCTCCATATCCATATACGTCAATGCTTTACCGAATAAAGCATCATCTGCCCAGGTAGTATCATAGTAACGCTCCAGTACGATATCATAGTAAATGATACTTGATTTCGGTCTGAGCATTTTGCGATAGAGCTCAGCATTTAAAAAGGCTTTTTGTGCCAGCTTTTCTCGGAGTTCGAGGAGTTTTTTGTCCACCATCTCCCTTTTTTCATGGATTGGAAAATCTTCGACAAATATCTGAAATGCTTTAAGAGCTTTTAGTGTATATTCCTGATCAAGTGCTGGCCGGGGAGACATTTCATAATAACTCATCCCGAGCATATATTGGGCATCAGGAACCAAAGGGCTTTGTGGCATATTGTTGACTAATTTTGAAAATTCAGCGGCAGAAATTATATATTCACTCATATTATAATGAGACATACCCAGGTAATACTGGGCACTATCGGCAACTGAACTGCCGGCAAATCTCAATATTATAATCGTAAATTCATTGGTACATTCGAAATAATCCTCATCATCGTATAATTCTTTGGCGTATTTAAAGTATTCTTCAGCCGTCCAGGTACTTTCAGGTTGACGTCCTGAACACCCCAGCCATATCAATGATATAAGTAAAATGACAATTATGAATTTGGTCACTTGTATTCCCATACTTCCTCTTATGTCCTTTGTGTAAAAAAAAGATAAACCATGACTGCCACTGAAGTTATAGCCAATGCGGGCTCAAAATATTTATCCCAGAATGAGTAATTCCTTCTCATTCCCGTAGTAAATTCATACACCGAATGTTCTAACCATTCAATGTCTTCATAGAGTATCACATCCGTATAACTGATTTCTTTATCTAATGCTGCCTTAATGATATCTGAACGGGCAGAATATATTTGTCCTTTAAGTTCAATGGAAATTTTTCGGTTGACATAATTTTCACCTAAAAACGCATTTTCGAAAGGTTCAGAATATTCAATACCGATATCGAATAAATGAAATACCAGTACCAATCCTTGAAACGACGAAGCTGAATTATAGTTTCGAAACACTTTAAAAGATTTTTCCGTTGCAATATTTCCAAGCAGGACCTTCAGATAACCTCCCACTTCCCGATCAAGCCCGGATGCATCAATCGCCAGAGAATCCTCATTGTCACTTTGAAGACTCTTCAAATCTCCCACTATCAGTGAAATTGTTAAGCTATCAATAATACTGATATTCGATGTGTTGCTGACAATGGTTTCATCATTAAAAACATAAAAAAAAATAATAAAAAGACTCAATAGAATTTTCATTATCATTCAGAGTAAGTGCTATATTATCAAAAAAAAGACCTATGTATTTAATCGGATCTATTCATAGCGCAGCATATTGCTACAATCAAATATCAAATGACAAATTACAAAATCCAAATAATAATCAATTTTCAAAATACTAATGACCGAAATTTAATCGAATGAATTTCTTGAATTGTGATTTGGATTTTATTTGATATTTGTGATTTGTTATTTGTCTTTTTTAAAACGTTGTTAAAATAACAAAGTTTTTGGTTGTAATAGCCTAACATGGATCAACTTGATAAGCCCTTTTGTAAATCGAGCGGTCAAAATTAAAAAAGAAAAAAGTAAGATACCACTAAATATCCCTATCAAATCACCATTTTGCGAATAAAATGTATCTTTTTGACGCATCGGCATTATCTTTTGTGCCATTGCTCTTTCAGAAATGTTTGAATCATAAAAATGCCTGCCATAAGGATCTATAAACGAGGATATTCCTGTATTCGCACACCTTATAACCGAAGTTCGTTGTTCTATCGCCCGAAACACGGCTGATTGTAAATGCTGAAATGGCTGCGAGGTATTACCAAACCAGGCATCGTTGCTAATAATAACTAACATTTCACTGCTCTGGCGAAAAAATTGCTGTACGATATTCGGAAATATAGATTCATAACAGATAACCGTCGCTATCTTATAAGATTCTTTTGTCTCCTTCTTTCCCAACACTTGCCAGTCTTCTCCATTATATTGCACATGATAGGGTATTGTATGTAGAGTAAAAGAAACCGGCTTATCACCGGGCATTAATGATTTTCCTGCAGATCCAATGATCCATTCGGGTAAATATTTTTCATAAGGATATGCTTCTTCAACTGGAACCAGTAATAGTTTTCGATAGATAGATACCGCTGAATCACCGGGGCTGAAAAAATAGGCTGCATTGTGTTTATATATTCGGTTGTTGATCTGAGAAAAATCAATCGTACCTGCCAACAGATAATAATTTTTTTCCTCGATGTGTCGGACCAGAAAATCATACTCACTTTTTTTACTCTTTAAAAAATAGGGAATACTCGTCTCAGGCCAGATGACCAGATCGGGATCGGTAACAAGAATACTATCCGTACTGGTCATTAAAATTTGCAGATTTTTTCGTTGAAAGGCCTCGGACCACTTTAACTGTGGCTGAATATTCGGTTGGACATAAGACACAGAGATTCCATCAGCAGAAGGATATCCGTTTAATTGGCTAAATCCATATAACAAAGGAATGATAAATAATAAAAACAGAGATAATCCCCATTTCAACATCAGGATCATGTTTCTCCGATAGGCCCAAATAAAATACAGAGATAAATTTATAAAACAAATCCAGAGAACGACTCCCGAGATACCAGTGAATTCTAGATACTGTATAAGATACAGATAGTAGGATTGGGTATAAGCGATATTAAGCCAGTTAAATGCCAGATCTCCGAATTGTCGGATATATTCAAGGAATGTCCATAGAAAGGGAAAAGAAATAAAGGCAAGTTTTTGGTTTTTATCAAACAGATAGGACAGGGTGCCTGCAAATATGGCAAATTGTAATGCATTTAGTATAACGATGATTGAAAAGCCCAGGCCGGCATAAAAAAATAACCAGTACAGCGTGACAAAGTTGACAATTAAACCAATTAAATATCCATAACTGATTGCCATTAGGGGTTTATGTCTTTTACAGAGGTAAATTTGAGGAATTAAAGCGATATAGATAAAAAACCCAAATGGGCTGGGGGCGTATGACAAAACGAAGAAGATGGAAGATAATAGCACATCTCTGAGATCTTTTCGGGAATCCTTATTCACTAAGGTCAATCTGTTTTCCAAGTTTTGCGGATTGATAAATCGAATCGATGATTTTCATAATGTATACGCCATCTTCCACAGGTGTTACCGCTTTTTCTTCTCCCTTAATAGCATTGATAAAATTTCGTATTTCATTTTCAAATGATTTCTTAAATACATCCACATTTGATTCGTGATCTATAGGCGTAACATTGACCAACTTGCCATGTAATTCTTTGGACAATCGAAGGGGATTCATGAATACGCCACCTTCTTTACCAAAAATATGGGTATAGTTCAGATCTTTTTCCAAATGCATTCGCCAGGCAACCTCAACATTAATAACAGCATTATTCTCAGTCTCAATGATGGACAAAGCCGCATCTTCTACATTTCCTTCCATGAACAAATTATAAGTGAATGATCGTACACTTTTTATTTTTGGTCGGTTGAGTAACCAGAGAGAAAGATCAATCAGCTGAATTCCCATATCCATAATTACCCCGCCACCGGAAATTCGTTTATCCGTTAACCAATTTTGTAATTTCGGTCTGCTCCAGTGCCTCAACCAGCCCGCTTTTACATAATAAGGCTGTCCTATTTCATTTTCCTCTATGAACTCTTTGAGAACCATAGCATCTTCTCGGAAACGATAATTCATCCCGACCACGAGCAATGTATTGCTTTCCCGTACTTTTTCTTCAATTCTTATGGCTTGCTTCGCATTAAGAGCCAATGGCTTTTCAACAAGCGTTGGTATTCCCTTTTCCAAACAGGCGAGCACCATGGGATAGTGGAAGTTATTTGGTGTGCAGATAAAAATACCATCCAGCTCTTCGCGATTTAACAGGTTCTCTATATCAAAGTATACCCGTGGGATATCATATTTATCGGCAATAAAACTTACCTTCGCTTCATCAAGATCACAGATGGCAACAAGTTCTACATCCTCCATTTTCTTTAAGACCGGTATACGGACAATCTGAGAGATTCCCCCCGCGCCTGCTAATGCAATTCTGATTTTACTCATGATCAATCCCTTTAGGTTTGTCTGGTAATTTCTGGTGACAATTTTATCTCAAATGATTTGGACTTTTTATCGAGTATTTCCGAATCCTGCAAAATAAATATCAATCCTGTTTTATGAACAATTTTGATCAAAAAAAAATTTAGAGATTTTTAAATTTTAAATCAATGATTAAAAGGATTCACTCTAAATCCCTATTTAAAATCATCTTGAGCGGAGTCGAAGGAAAGAGAAGGAAATTATTTACTAACAAATTGAAGCCCTTCTTGTCATCCGGAGCAGAGTCACAGAAATGAGAAAATTAGACTTTAGAATTGTCCCTCAAGGGACGAAATATTAAAATCATGGCCAATGGCCAATACCAACACATGTATATTTTCATTGGCTATAAACCACAGCAATAAATACCGGAGTTTTTGAATCGTTTTGACATACTTTATAATGAGAAATATGTTTTAAAAGATGTGTAGTAAATATTACGTCCCTGACGGTGTTAGGCTTTTCTTAGGGTTTGATTTACTACAAATATGATGTCCCTAACGGGACATAAAAGTGTACATATTGTGTTTAACAATAAAAAATACCAGAAAAATTAGTGATAACGAAAATATTAAACCGGACACTTATAGATATATATAGATTATCGGATATTGAGGGGTGATACTTCATGTGGATATTGGAGAACTCAAAAACTTATTTTCAGGAGTCCGAATCGGGAAGTGGTACTTTTAGCACATCTTTCAATAGTTTTCCGGCCTTAAAATGAGTTTTGCGTCTTGCAGGAACATATATTATTTCACCAGATCTTGGATTACGTGCTTTCGGTTTGGGTTTTGTTTTCTTTACTTCAAACACCCCAAAATCCCTAATTTCAATCCTAATTTCAGGATTTGCTTCGGATAGAATTTCTCTCAAAACAGTGAATATAGCATCGACAAATTTTTCTGTTGTATAAATCTTTTCATTGAGAGCTTTCGCCGTGCGTTTTGCTACATCTTTTTTCGTAACTGTTTTCATCTAAAAACTCCTATATAAGTCCGGGAAAAAAAAGGCTTAAGATGTTAATTAATTTAAATCTAATGTATAAAAAAAATCAATGCAAGAAAAAAATAGCATTTATCTTCAATATCTATTGAAGTTACATAAATTGAGACATTGCTGGATTCACCCGCTTATCAGCGTATGCATACCGATTTTAACGATTTTCCTGATTCTTATCGAGCATTTTTTTCAATTCATTTAGTTTTACCAATGCTTCCAGGGGAGTTATTTTATTTACATCGATCTTTTTTAACTCTTTTTCAAGGATTGAAGGAGTATTGGGAATAAACAGTGATATTTGCCCGGGATCGACATCTCGTCCGGCGTGTCTTTTTGCCAGTTTAGGTGTGCGGTTGGGAGAAAGTTCATTCGCTTCCAGATTTGTCAGAATCTCCCGGGCCCGCTCGATAACGGTCCGGGGTAATCCGGCCATTTGGGCGACGTGGATACCATATGAATTATCCGTGCCACCTGGTATAATTTTCCTTAGAAAAATAATTTTATTTTCCCATTCTTCTACCGAGACATTATAATTTTTTATTTTAGGATATAGCAAGGCCAGTTCTGTCAATTCATGGTAATGGGTGGCAAACAATGTTTTAGCCTGGATCGATTTCTCATTATGAAGAAATTCGGATACGGCCCAGGCAATAGCCAATCCATCGAATGTACTGGTTCCTCTTCCTATTTCATCAAGAAGCACCAGACTTTGATCGGTGGCATTGTTTAATATATTGGCTGTTTCATTCATTTCGATCAAAAAGGTACTCTCGCCTTTGGCCAGATTATCAGAAGCACCCACACGCGTAAAGATGCGATCCACCAGGCCGATTTCCGCCTCTTCTGCCGGAACAAAACTGCCGATCTGAGCCATAAAAACGATCAGTCCTACCTGACGGAGAAATGTCGACTTTCCAGCCATATTTGGTCCGGTAATTATCCAGATCTGTTCGTTCTTTGGGTCAAGATAAACGTCATTTGGAACAAAATCCTCTCCCGGTCGCATGAATTTTTCCACCACCGGATGCCGTCCATTTTTAATATATAAATGATACTTCTTATTTATCCTCGGACGAACATAGTTATTATCTAACGCTACCCGAGCAAAAGAACAAATACAGTCAAGAAAACCTATGGTGAGACTGTTCTTTTGAATTATTTCTGTTTCCCGGGCTATTTCTTCACGAATATTTTGAAATATATCATATTCCAAGGTATTCATTTTTTCCTCTGCACCGAGAATTTTTTCCTCCATCACTTTAAGTTCAGGTGTAATATACCGTTCCGCATTTACGAGTGTCTGTTTTCTAATATATTCTGAAGGTACTTTATCCAGATTGGTTTTGGTTACTTCAATATAATAGCCAAACACTTTGTTATAGTTGATCTTTAATGTGGAAATGCCTGTCCGCTTACGCTCTTTTTGCTGCTCTGAAACCAGCCACTCTTTACCGTGATTAGCGATATCATATAATTCATCCAGTTCACGGGAATAACCTCTTTGGATTAATCCTCCCTCACCGATTGTGAGTGGTGGATTATCAACAATGGCCTTTTCGATGAGTGTGACAACATTTTTAAGTTCATTCAGATCCGATGATATTTTTTTTAGTTTTTTTAAAGAGGAATGCTTGATGACGTCTCTAATCATTGGTATGATACGTAGAGAATCTTTCAGGTATATGAGATCACGGCCATTTGCCCGACCGGTGGCTACCTTGCCGATTAATCTCTCTATATCCGCACATTCGTTTAATATGGTTCTTAATTCATTGGGTATTTCCCCACTTAAAAAAAGTTCTTCAACAATTTCCAATCGTTGGTTTATCTTATCTAAAACTTTCAGCGGTTGATTAATCCAATGACGCAGCATCCGACCACCCATAGCAGTCCTGGTCTCATCGATAACCTCCAGGAGTGTTCTACTTCCTGTATTTTCCCGTAAGGGATCTTTAATTTCAAGATTTCTTCTGGTCGCATCATCAAGTATCATATAATCAGAAAGGTTGATGACCTGTATTTTTCTGATATGATCCAGACTTGATTTATAATTTTCCTGTAAATAATTGATCACCGCACCGGCAGCGCCTACAGCGGCCTGTAATTTATCAATCCCGAATCCCTTCAATGAATGGACCTGGAAATGATTTAACAGAAGTTCATACGCATAATCATAATTGTAGATCCAATCATCGCGCTTGGTAAGAACGGCCTGTATATGACCTTTAAGATAGGTGCTGATCTCCTCGTGCTGACCAGCGGCTACGAGCACTTCTTTTGGCTGAAAAACAAGTAATTGCTCAATCAACTGGTTTGTATCTATCTCTGCTGCATAAAACTCTCCGGTAGAAATATCGGAGAAGGCCATGCCAATTTTTTTATCCGTAAATGAAAGAGCAACCAGAAAATTATTAATTTTATGATCCAATAATTTTTCTGATAGCGTTGCCCCTGGCGTAACCACCTCGATAACTTCTCTTTTAACGATTCCTTTGGCTAACCGGGGATCTTCCACTTGTTCACAAATTGCCACCCGGTGACCAACACCGACAAGTTTATAGAGATAATTATCCAGAGCATGATATGGGAAACCAGCAAGCGGAACCTGGGCACTTTTTCCGTGCGCCCGTTTCGTCAGAGCAATACCTAATACCTTTGAGATAACTTTGGCATCATCAAAAAAGGTTTCGTAGAAATCACCCATTCGATACAACAGAATAGTATCCGGATGATCTGCTTTGATTTTGAGGTACTGCTCCATAAGAGGAGTGGAGGCAGATTCTAATATTTTTCCAGACATAAATCGTGATTTATCCTAATCCATTCACAAAATATCTCACAAAGTTGCTCATTTGTATTAGGCTTAGCGCCGGAATATCATATGATTTGTAGATTTAAAAACATAGAGACTTGATTAAAAGAACTCACCCTATAATATAGCAATAAGATACCAGAAAGCAGAGAGCAGAAAGCAGTTGAGTGTTCTGCTCTCAGTTTCCAGCATGCTGCATTCTGCTTTTTTAACCGGACACTCATGAGCCGAAATAAAACAACTATAAATAAGATGAGGGAAATTTACAAAAGATAGAGAAAGAATAAAGAATTTTTTAAATAGGACAGTTTAAAGTTTCACAGCCTGAATAGGTAAAGAGAATCCAAAGTCACTTCCCTGGTGGAGTACACTCTTTACCCAAACCTCACCGCCATGTAAATCTACTATCTCACGGCATATAGCCAGTCCAAGCCCTGTTCCCTTCAGAGAAGCATCTTTTCCGGCTTCTGTTTGTTCATATTTATTAAAAACTTTGTTTAACTCTTCCTCAGGAATACCAACACCTGTATCTTGGACAACAACATCGGCGTGCATCTGCATATCTTTCGTGTCAGTATTTTTTGTCTTTTTCAGTTTTGTTGATATTGTGATTGTGCCTTCCGGTGGGGTAAATTTTAAAGCATTACTTAAAAAATTACGGACAACTTGCTCAATCCTGAATTTATCAAAACTGAGTAACGGAAGATTCTCATCCAGATCTTTCACCAGTTTTATTTTTTTCTCATTGGCGAGAACCTGATAATGATCCCACAAGGTATCGATTAAACCGTTCATAGAATTGACCGATGGTTCAATTTGAAAATGTCCGGCTTCCAATTTTGAAGCAGTGAGAAAATTGTCAATTAATTTAAGCACCTTAAAAACATTTTCTTTTGCAATCGTAAGTAGTTCCGCCTGTTCTTCAGTTATTGGACCAACAACTTCGGTTCTGACAATATCAACATAACCCTGGATAATATTTAGCGGGGAACGGAGATCGTGCACAATCATCGAATTAAAATCCGCTTTCAACCGTTCGATCTTTTTTTGATTCCTTAAATCAGATAATACACTAAAAAAACCAATTTTCTTACCATGCTGATAAAAGGGTGATATAAAGACCATGAAAGGTAATGACTCGCCATCTTTAGCAATAAAATCTAATTCCAAACCCTCAGAAGCTTCTTCTATCTCCAATGGGCCTGTTTTATCTTGCAGAACACGATGAACTTCTTTTATCAATTTATGCTTGGCATCAGGTTCGGTAAACTCACAAAGTTTTTTATTTATCAGTTCGTCCACTGAGTCATATTTTAAAAGTTGGGCCAGACTCTGGTTCGCATAAATAATATTTCGTTCCGGATCGCATGTCACTAGCCCCATAGTCATTGTTTCAGCTAACATGCGGTATTTCAATTCAGAAGATTTAAGGCCTTCGATTAACTCATAATTTTCAATAATAACTGCCGCTTGATTAGCAAAATATTCAACCGACTTGATTCTTTCCCCATTGGGACGTTTCCGTTCTACCGGATCATTCAGAGAAATCACACCGAGCAATTTACCGCGGCTTCTGACGGGCACATACACCCAGTCATCGTCATTCCACTCACTTCCCATTTGTTCTTTAAAATGCAGATTCGATGTCGGTTCTTTTTCAGAATATTTTATTTTATGATCGAAAAAATAGCTATTACTGATTGGAAAGGAGATTTCCAGCCTGGAATTAAAGGATGGATAGCCTGTCGATTTTATCAACTTCTGATAGCCATCTTCATTCATACCAAGGATTTGCAAATTCTGATAGGTCTCATCGTACTGACTTTTAATATCGAGAATTACTACATTCCAGGCTAATGTTCTTCGAATCGCATTACAAACTTTCTTCAAAAGGCTTTCCAACGTCAGATCAAGGGTTAATTCTGATCCCAGATCTATAATTCTGTTGAGTTGTTTTACCGTAAGTTTTGCCGTTCTTAGGATCTGGTCTTCTTCCAAAGCATCCGCTGCCTGGCGTACAAGTTTTTCGCTTTCCTGGATCTCCCGGTTACTGAATTTTTCGATATAACTCTCCCGACCGACGATAAGAAAACCCTGATTGGATTGAGCCACGATCAGAGGTATAATCAGGATATTATTTATTTCAGAATTAGATAAACCGGGTAGTTTTTTCAATTCGGCGGCAGTCTGATTTCTTTGCAAATTAGTGATAAAAGATTTTTTCTCTTCCGCAATTGATTGAAAAAGTTGAAAATCTTTTATCAATAAAACGGGAGGTTTGTCCTTTTCGAAAATATTTCTGTTATCCTCCCCTTTAAAACAGTATTTTGGATATAGAAATTTGAACCCTTCGTGATAATTTATATATAAACAAATATCCGGATGAAACTGACCGATGATCAGACTGCAAACCTGCTTCACAATTTCTTCTTCTGAAGGCTTCTGAAAATAGCTTTTAACATCGGTTCTCCTATTTATACCGACACGATCCAGACTATAGATACGTTTAACTTCAATTAACCGTTGAGCAACAGAGCGCAGAAATGCTTCCAGCAAAGTTTCTTCTTCATTACTAATGGTAGTTCCTTCCTTTAAGGCAAATAATACGATGCCAACCCCTTTACCTCTTGGCTGGAGAGGATATTGATATAAAGTCTTAAAATTCAGACCCCATTGGTTGATTATCTTTACAATTTTTGTATCGCTGATCGCCCCGATTTGAAGAACTGTATTCGAGAAAAAATACTTTTTCCATATCTCATGATTTTTAATAGATTCAATATTTGATATTTTTTTCCCGGAAGAAGATATATTAAAATAATCAAACTCGCCGGTCTGGGAAATGTCTATCGCTAAAATGAGAAAACTCAACGGATAGGATGACAGGAAAAACTCATTTAATATTTCGGATATGTTGGTAATACCTTTGCTTAACATAAGGCTAAGTGTTGCTTCACTTAATTTTTTGAAGCGTACTGCCTGCTTTTTGCTGGAATCGATCTGATTAATATATCTTTGATGGAAATGTATGCGGGTTTGTATTTCGGCGATGTCATCCACATGTGGTATAAAATCATCAATTCCATAATGCTGCGCTTCGAGACGATCATATAATTTTAGATCATTTGCACTCCCTACAGCTATAATTGAAAGATTCTGACCAGATTCTGACTGTTTTAAGCTACGCAATATCTTTTTTGTCTGCAGATTTAAGGCATCACCCCAGATTAGGAATTGTGGTTTTTCCTGTCTAGCCAGTTCGAGTGCATATTGCTGATCCGAAGAAGATATCACAGAGAGTCCAAAACTGCCCAGCGTCTGGGAGAGCCGTTTTAAAACCACAGCATCATTATAATATAGAAGAACCGTGGATTCAGCCATGTATTTTAATCACCTGTTGAAAGATTATATTTATATATTTGATAGATACCCTCTAAATTCAAATTTTCGTCAACTAAATCAATGTCTTTAGTTCTTTTTGCGATTGTATGCGCCAAGCCCCCGGTGGCCACAATTTTTGGATTTCCGGCCAATTCCTTTTTGATCATTTTTATCATTCCTTCAATTAATTTTAGTGATCCAAACATAATGCCACTCTGCATACTCTCTTCCGTATTAAGCCCGATGACTCGTTGTGGAAAAAGCAATTCAATTTTTGGTAATTTTGCCGCCTTTTGATGCAAGATTGCCGCAGCACTCTCAATTCCCGGGCAAATCACCCCCCCAAGGTAATCACCATTCTCATTAATACAATCAAATGTAGTGGCTGTTCCGAAATCAAGCACGATTAAAGGAACCCCATACTTTTTTTTCCCTGCGACAGCGTTGCAGATACGATCAGCTCCCACCGCATATGGATCCTGGTATAAAATATCGAGTCCTAAATTCAAATCAGGACTGATATGCATGGGTTTGATGGATAAGTACTTTTCTATCATTCTTCGGTAGATTCTTGTCAATTCCGGGACAACAGAAGAGATACAAACACCATCAATTTGCCGGGGCTCCAATGACTCCATCTTAAAAAATGAATCAATCACAACCCAGGTTTCATCTTCGGTGCGGGCAAATTGGCTGGCGAGACGCCAGTGTTGTTCTAAATGATCGTTTTTAAAGATACCCAGAACGGTATGTGTGTTACCAATATCAACCATTAGATCCATTGCGGGCCTTTATGCTTTTAATAGTACCGGCCACCAGTTCTTTAAGCTGCCCATCTTCTGTCTTGTATAATAGAACCCCCTTTTCGCTAACATCGACAAATTTGCCTTCTTCATGATCTGTATGGGTTTCAATGATAATGTCTTTACCAAGATACGGGCAGTGTCTTTTCCAGGCCTCAATTACATGATCGTATTTTGTTCGTTCCAAATAAAAATAATTTTTTTCGAAGGATGTGAGAATTTCCAATATGATTTTTTCTCGCTTGAATTCTTTACCTGTTTCGGCCAATAGAGAAGTTGAGTTTTTTCTGACATCCTCACTTAATTCCAATAAATTCTGATTGATATTAACACCAATTCCAACCACAACAAAAACTATCTTTTTTTCTCTCAGGCTGCTTTCAGTAAGAATTCCGGCAATTTTTTTATCATTCACCATAATATCATTGGGCCATTTCACGGAAAATTCGATTTTTTTACTCTGTGATTTCTTTAAAAATTTCTCTAATGAACTAACGACTATCTCTACACTGGCCAGTGTAATTCTTATGGCACGTTCAATCTCTACTTTAGGTCTTAATATAAGACTCATCAACACATTGGCTCCCTTTGAAGACTCCCAGGTACGATCCAAACGACCTCTGCCGTCTTTCTGATAATCGGTCAGAACAACCGTACCTTCGGGTGCTCCCTCTTGCGCCAAACGCTGTGCATAATAATTTGTTGAGTCTATTTCAGGGATGTAGTAAATATATTTTCCAAAAATAGAAGATTTTTTACTTTTCTTAATTTCTTCGATATCAATCATATGATAAACCCAATGTTTATAATGATTAATTTAACATCTTTTTATTGAAAAACAACGTGGTTTTTGGTTATAATACTAAAATAGCATAAATCATGGTGTGACACGGATTAACACGAATGATTAGAACTTTTACTCCGCAAAAATGGACATAACATTAATAATTACAAGAGATTGCTTCAACGAATAATTTCGTGGTGAATGATTCAGGTTAGATTCTGTTTGAATATTTTATCATTCCTTCCAAAAGGTCGGTGTCAGAAAAATAATGACCGGATAAATTTCCAATCGTCCGACCAGCATGAGAAAAGACAACACCCATTTTCCTATCATGGGAATATGTGCATAATTACCCGTTGGTCCAACAGATCCAAGCCCGGGGCCGATATTTCCGATCGTTGCAGCAACCGCACCTAAGGAACTCAGAAAATCCAGCCCTAGTAAAGTCATAAATATGACACCGGCCACAAATATTCCGATATAAATGAGAAAAAATCCGGTAATGTTCGACACAATGTCATACGGTATGGTTCGTTCACCGATTCTTACCGGCAAGACGGCATTGGGATGAATCAATCGTTTTATCTCATTAAAAGCAAACTTGACGATTACCAGAGAACGCATGATTTTTATCCCCCCACCGGTAGATCCTGCACATCCACCGAGGAACATAAAAAGAAATAGTATGACTTGGTCACTACTGCTCCATTTTCCATAATCGTCCGTACCATAACCGGTGGTCGTTATAATTGAAACCGTTTGAAACAAACCCTTCCGGAGTCCCTCGAATAAAGAGTAATTATATGAAAGATATAAATTAGCCACAATTAGTAATGTCCCTCCCCCGAGGATAAGGAAGAAAAATCTCGTTTCCGGATCGTTCCTGTAGGTTGAAATACGCCCGCGCAGTGCTTTATAATGAAGAGAAAAATTTATGCCGGCAATGATCATAAAAATGATGATGATGTAGTCGATATATGCATTATTATAATAACCAATACTGGCATTCCTGGTAGAAAATCCTCCGGTAGCCATTGTACCAAAAGTATGACAGATGGCATCGAATACATTCATGCCGGCTACATACAGTAGAATCATCTCTATAACACTGATTAATATATAGACTTCCCATAAGATTTTTGCGGTGTCTTTAATTCGTGGGCTCAGTTTGTCGTGCTCCGGTCCGGGGACTTCTGCCTTATATAGTTGCATACCACCAACTCCGAGCAGAGGTAATATCGCAAGAGATAGAAGTATAATCCCCATCCCTCCTAACCAGTGTGTGAATGAACGCCAAAATAAGAGTCCATGAGGTAAACTCTCGATATTGGTTAAAATACTTGCCCCGGTGGTTGTAAACCCTGACATTGTTTCGAAGAAAGCATCCGTGAATGTAGGAATATAGCCGGAAATGAAAAACGGGAGAGCACCAAATAGAGCAAAAGCCAGCCAGGTGAGAGTCACCAGTGCAAAACCTTCTCTCAGCCGCAACTCATAAGGGGTACGGAATATAAAAAAAAATATTAAACCCACCGTTGCAGTAATTACGGCAGAGACGGCGATCGGAATAAGATCATCTTCTCCATATATATAAGAAGTGATCAGAGGGAGCAACATGGTACCGGCGAGAAAAATTAGTAGTGCCCCAACGATATATAAAATCGCCCGAACATTAATATTTGCGAGTTTGATAGATGCCTCAGTGCTTTAATTAAATAACTTTTCAATTTCTTTGATTGCTGTGGGCAAAGCAAATACAACAACCTTATCTCCGGCGTTTATTTGTGAATTCCCGATAGGAATGAAGAATTCATCACGACGAACAACCGCACCGAGGAGTGCTCCTTTTGGAAAATGTATTTCATTCAGCGGTTTTCGAATAATTTTAGAATTATCCTGGGCAATATATTCAAGAACTTCAGCAGCCAGTCCCGGGATTGAGGCTACACTAACAATTGAACCACGCCGAATAAACTTCAGAATCTGGTCAACCGTAACAATTTGTTTGGAGACATAGGCATCGATGCCAATGGTAGGAATAATCGGCGTATAATCGGTTTTATTGATCAGTGAAATAATACGCGGCACCTTCAAATGTTTAGCTACCAGGCAGGATATTATATTTGTCTCATCATCTCCAGTCACAGAAATAAAGGCATCCATGTCTATTATCCCTTCAAGAGCGAGAAGATTGATATCTCTACCATCGCCACGGATTACCAGAGACTTCTGCAAACGATCAGCAAGCACCTGGGTTTTATCAACATTTGATTCAATGATCTTGACATTGATATTTTTTTCCAATTGCGCGGCTATTTCTGTTCCTGTTTGTCCACCGCCCAGAATCATCACATTTTCCATTTTCACATTTTCTTTACCTGCTAACTTCAGTAAATCGGGCACATTTTCCCTCTGAGTCATCACATAAACGCGGTCATTATTCATAAAGATATCGGCGCCACGTGGAATGATAGTGCGGTCACGTCTTTGGATGGCCACCGTACGAAAAGTCATATTCTCGACCGTTCGGCCCACTTCTGCCAGTGATTGGCCCAAAATTTCACATTTTTTATCTAACTGAATTCCCAATAAAAGTATTTTTCCATCAGCAAATTCCAGAATATCTGTGGCTGCTGACATTTTCAATAAACCAACAACCGCTTTCGCAACCTCCGATTCAGGATGAATGATCAGATCAATCCCCAGAAATTGCGCATTAATAGCACAATCTTCACGGGTAAATTCCCGATTTTTCACCCGGGCAATTTTTGTTTTTACATTAAACTTTCCGGCAATCAAACAGGCCAATAAATTTACTTCGTCGTTATTAGAAACAGCCACGACCATATCAGCTTTTTCAACACCAGCCTCTTTTAAATCATCCGGACTGCTGCCGGTGCCTTCAAATACCTGAATATCAAGTTTTTCTCTGGCTCTTTTAACACGTTCCAGATTAGGTTCAATGATGACAATATCGTGTTTTTCATAGGAAAGTAATTTGGCCAGATTATAGCCGACTTCTCCAGCACCTAGAATTATGATATACAAGAAAAATCCTACTTAAAGATATGGGTTAGTTTATCAATACAAGTCTCAATATCCTTACGGCTTATATTCAAATGTGTGACAAATCGTAATTTGTGGGATCCAAAAGGTATCGACAGAATGCCTTCTTCCTTCATCTGTTCTTCAACATCATAAGCGGATACGCTGGGTGACGTAATATTAGCAATAACAATATTGGTTTGTACTGCCGCGACATCTATATTGAAAAGTTTAATGCTGCTCAGGCCCTTGGCTAATAACCGGGCATTCTGATGATCATCCGCCAGTCGTTCAAAATGGTTTTCCACGGCATAAATACATGCGGCGGCTAGAATTCCAACCTGTCGCATGCCACCACCATATGCCTTACGGTAATAGTGCGCTCTTTGAATAAATTTTTCTGATCCAACCACGATCGAGCCAACCGGTGCCCCTAAACCTTTTGAGAAACAAAGCGATACTGAATCAAAATGGCGGGCATATTCCTTGAGACTTATTCCAGTCTCAATAGCAGCATTCCACAAACGAGCACCATCGAGGTGCATTTTCAGATTTTTCTCCCTGGCCAGTGAATGGATCCATCTAATGCTCTCGATCGGATAGATCATCCCTCCGCCACGATTATGGGTATTTTCCAGACAGATCAATTGTGTCTGCGGATAATGGTCATCCGGTTGCCGAATGGCCTCTGCAATCTGCTCTGCCGTTGGATGACCGTTGATCCCATGAATGGGATGAAGCTGCACGCCAGATAGCATGGCCGGTGCACCCGCTTCATAGTTAAAAATGTGCGAATTATAATCACATATAACTTCACCACCAGGTTGGGTGTGCGCATTAATAGATATCTGGTTGGCCTGAGTACCACTGGAAACAAAAAGAGCGGCTTCTTTTCCTAACATTTCCGCTATCATGTTCTGAAGATCATTGATAGTCGGATCCTCTCTAAAAACATCATCACCAACTTCTGCCTGCATCATAAAGGCCCGCATATCAGAAGTCGGGACGGTAACCGTATCACTTCTTAAGTCTATTACACGCATCAACCACCTCAATCCTTAGATGTAGATTAGAAGTTTAAATTAATCAAATTTATAAAACTGCGCAAGCCATCGACAACCTTTCCATTAATTTGGAAATTGCCCTTTTCCACCATTCCCTGGCCCGCGATTCATTAATTGATTTGCAAAGTCAGATAGCCTATATTTATTCTCCATAGCCAATCACAAAAACATTATGTTTAATAAAATATTGATCGCCAATCGTGGTGAAATCGCTCTGCGTATTGCCCGAACCTGCCGGGAAATGAGCATAAAAACTGTTGCTGTCTTCTCGGATCTGGATCGAAAAGCACCTTTCGTCCACTTCTGTGACGAAGCTTATCCCCTAAATGGTACGATTTCGCTTGATACATACCTCCGTGCCGATAAAATTATCGATATATGCAAAAAATCCGGAGCGGAAGCCGTTCATCCAGGTTATGGTTTTTTGGCAGAAAATGCCGACTTTGCCAGGCTTGTTGTTAATAACGGTATTGTTTTTATCGGTCCATCCGCTGATGTGATTGACCTTATGGGGAATAAAACAGCAGCCCGAAAACGGATGATTGAAGCGGGTGTACCGGTTGTTCCTGGCACGGAAACTGCCATCACTACAGAAACAGAAGCTTCCGAAACTGCAAAGCAAATCGGGTATCCGCTGCTCGTAAAAGCAGCTGCCGGGGGTGGTGGTAAAGGAATGCGTCTGGTTGAGAAACCGGAGGAGCTGATACCGGCGCTTGAAGGTGCACGAAGAGAAGCAGGTGCCGCCTTTGGCAATGCAGACGTTTATTTGGAAAAATATCTCGAAAAACCACGTCATATTGAATTCCAGATACTTGCCGATGCAATGGGAAATACCATTCACCTGGGAGAAAGAGAATGTTCAATTCAGCGCCGGCATCAAAAATTAATTGAAGAAGCTCCATCCATCTTGCTGGATCCGGGATTACGAACAGAGATGGGTAATGCGGCTATAAAGGCTGCACAAGCATGTGGTTATCAGAATGCAGGAACGATTGAATTTCTGGTCGATAAAAACCGCTATTTTTATTTTTTAGAAATGAATACCCGTTTACAGGTTGAACATCCGGTTACGGAAATGGTAACCGGTCTGGATATTGTCATGGAACAGCTCAATATCGCGGCCGGACGAAAAATGAGCCTCGATAAAAGCGTTGATTGTTTTTGGGGTCATGCCATTGAATGTCGAATTTATGCTGAGGATCCTGATCACAATTTTGCACCTTCACCGGGAATTATCCATCATATTTCTCCTCCCAGCGGACCCGGTATTCGGGAAGACAGCGGCATCACCACCGGCAATGAGATTTCCCTTTATTATGATCCGATGATATCAAAACTAATTGCCTGGGCACCTGCGAGAACTGCTGCTATTCAACGAATGATACGGGCCCTGGCAGAATATGAGCTTCAGGGGATTCATAGTACGATACCATTTTTAATCAAGGTGCTTCAGCATAAACGCTTTATCAACGGCGATTTTACCACGCATTTTATTACTGAAGAACCTTCCCTGTTCAGTATGAATGAAAAGAAAGCAGAAGTCGCTGCACTGGCAGCTACCATCTTTTATGAAAAAGAAAAAAATAAAAAAAAATTTCAGACAATAGTTGGAAATACCACTTCCAACTGGAAAATTATTAAGCGCAAAAATATACTGGATCGAGAATGAAGTTATTTGCTGGCATACGGGATAAAGTCTGGACGTTTGAAGAAGAGATCGAGAACAACGGAACCAGCTATTTTCAAGATAAAAACAGTCCGATACACTATTCTTTTACATCATTAGGCAATAATCGATTTGTCTTTATTCTTAATGGTACTTCTCACCTCGTGCATATTATCAAGGAAAATAACCTCTACCATGTTCATCTCGATGGGGATTATTTTCCTGTCCGCGTAGAAGATGAACGATCGAGAGAGTTAAGAAATCTGGTTGAACATGCTACCCAGGCCAGTGGTGACCAGACGATCATCGCACCGATCCCCGGGCTTATTACAAAAATAAAAGTAAAAGAGGGTGATTCAATCAAAAAAGGTGACGGCTTAATAAGCCTCGAAGCAATGAAGATGGAAAATGAAATAAAATCTGAATCAGACGGTATCGTAAAAAAAGTGATGATCAAAGACGGCATCAGCGTAGAAAAAAATCAGGCATTGCTGGTTATTGGGCACATATAGAGGCGCATTGCGATGCGCCTGGGGTATATGGTATAAGGTATAAGGTAT
>CAZBBC010000029.1:0-1874 GCA_964489835.1 uncultured Calditrichota bacterium | reverse complement strand
GGTATAAGGTATAAGGTATCATGAAAGATTCGGATAAAAACATATCAAAAAAAAGAAATAAAATGGCTAAAAAAAATCCGGAGCGAAAGAAAAAATTTTCAACCGACGCCCAAATCCTAATTCATCCTTTCTATCCGCCTGACAGCAATTTTGATTATGAGAGAGCACTTGGAACGCCCGGTAATTATCCGTATACGCGCGGTGTGCAATCCCAGATGTATCGCAGCCAGTTCTGGACGATGCGCCAATATGCCGGGTTCGGAGCGGCAGAAGATACAAATGAACGTTTTAAGTATCTTTTAAAAAGTGGTACAACCGGACTCTCCGTTGCTTTTGATCTTCCCACACAAATCGGATATGATTCCAACCACACCCTGGCTGACGGTGAAGTTGGAAAGGTTGGTGTGCCCATATCTTCTCTTGAAGATATGGAACTACTATTCGATGGAATTCCCCTGGAAGAAGTCAGTACTTCGATGACTATAAATGCGACAGCAGCAATCCTATTGGCGTTTTATATTGTCCTTGCGAAAAAACAGGGAGCGGATCTCACGAAAATTTCCGGTACCATTCAGAATGACATTCTTAAAGAATATATTGCCCGGGGTACATTTATTTATCCCCCTGACCATTCCATGCGTTTAATTACCGATATCTTTAAATATTGCAGTCAAAATCTTCCACGCTGGAATATGATCAGTATATCCGGCTATCACATTCGTGAAGCTGGTTCTGATGCCATTCAGGAACTGGCTTTCACCCTGGCCAATGCTATTGCATATGTGGAAGCTGCACTAAGCGCCGGATTAAATGTTGATGATTTTGCTTCTCGTCTTTCATTCTTTTTTAATGCTCATAATAATTTTTTTGAAGAAATCGCTAAATTCCGGGCGGCCCGACGAATGTGGGCAAATATTATGAGACATCGATTCCGGGCAAAAAATGAAAAATCCCTGCGACTTCGATTTCACACACAGACTGCTGGAAGCACCCTAACCGCTCAGCAACCGGAAAACAACATTGTTCGTGTTACCCTGCAGGCACTTGCAGCGGTACTGGGAGGTACACAATCCTTGCATACAAATTCCTTCGACGAGGCCCTGGCCCTTCCAACGGAAAATTCCGTTCGCATTGCCCTCCGTACCCAACAGATCATCGCCCATGAAAGCGGTATCGCTGATACCTGTGATCCTTTAGGTGGATCATATTTTATTGAATACCTCACCAATGAGATTGAAAGACGGGTGATCGAATACATCAATAAAATTGATGAACTTGGCGGGGCGGTAGAGGCAATTAAACAAGGATATTTTCAGAATGAAATATCAAAAAGAGCTTATGAATATCAAAAAAAGGTGGAAAATGGTGACAAAATCGTCATCGGTGTAAATAAATTTGTCCAAAAAGAAACCGGTGTCAACGAACTGTTAAGGATTAATAAGGCAATGATAAATCGTCAGATCAGACGAATCAATCAATATAAAAAGAACCGTGATCAGGTAAAAGTGTCAGCGGCTCGTCAAGCATTGGAAACGGCTGCAAAAAGTTCAGATAATTTGCTACCCTTTATCATTAATTGCATCGAAGCACGGACAACATTGGGCGAAATATCCGATAGTCTGCGTACTATCTTCGGAAATTATTAAGAAATTCAAACGCAATCCCGACAATCCCTAAGGCAATAAAACTGACTGCTAATTTGGTTTTATTTTTTGAAAATTTAATAATATCCTGCCAGAGAGGGTTCGAATTATTCATCAGCTATCCCTTTTGGTCTTTGGCTAATGTAAAAAAATAGCCACAGAGAACCTAGGGCTCGCCCTTCGGGCGAGCGACGGCCTCTGGCCGTTCTAATTAGAACATATAAATATCTT
>CAZBBC010000028.1:0-37074 GCA_964489835.1 uncultured Calditrichota bacterium | reverse complement strand
GTAATATTATAATAGATCACAGATAAAAGGCAATTAATAATTTAGAATTAAAAATTTTGAACAAGAATAAAAGACGTCAAATAAATAAAATATTAAAGTTTTTCTAAGTTTAATCGATAATAAGAATTGAATATCCCACTTATCTATTCCCCAAGCCCCGACCCTCGCCCTTCGCGAGGGTTTTTTTATGGGTGAGTTTTTTGCCTCAAGTATAATATTAAAAAGATTTTATGTATATCATCAAGATTCCTTGTTCATTATTCCATATTATTTAGCCTGATTAATTCACAACTCTTAAGGTTGGATTGATTAAATTACATTAAATCATTGATTTAATTCCACCTTAGAAGGGGCTGTTGCAGATTTGATTTATTTGTCCAATTTATCAGAATTGTATGATCTGTCTCCCTCCGCCAGTGGGTTGAAAATCCGCTTGCCGTCGCGCATGTGGTTGACATTGGAAAAATATAGAGATTTGTTGTAAAATGACATAAGGATTATTGTAATGAAAATTAAACTCATTCATATGATACTCATTTTCTTTCCTGTAAGTATTATCGCCCAGGAAGAACTAGATTTTAATGATTATTTTATTGATAAAACCATGCGTATAGATTATTATCATGTTGGGGATGCCCGGGGTGATTGGATTACGATCGATCATATTTATCAATATGGGATTTGGGCTGGGAGTCGTAAAAACCTGATAGATTTATTTAATAATGGCCGGTTTTATGCAAAAATATATGATAGACATACGGGTCAACTGATATATTCTAAAGGATTTGATAGTTATTTTGCGGAATATCAAACCAGTGCAATGGGTTCAAAGGGGGTTAAGCGCACTTATCATGAAAGTATCTTAATCCCATACCCTAAGCAAACAATTATTTTTAACCTCGAGCAACGGGATAGTTTAAACGCCCTACATACTTTTTATTCTGATACCCTGGATCCTCACTCGATAGAAATTATTCGCAATGACTTTAAAGATCCTATCGTGGTGGCTTCTAAAATAGTCGACAATGGAAATCCTCATCAAAAGGTTGATGTGGCTGTTCTGGCTGAAGGATATACATCTGATGAAAAAGATAAATTTGACTCGGATGTCATCAGATTAGTTAAATTATTTTTCAGGCAGGAACCATTTCAAAGACTTTCGTCTGAATTTAATTTTTATGCGGTTTTTAAACCGTCTCCGGAAGGCGGTATTGATGAGCCACGTGCCGGAAAATATAAAAATACGGTTCTAAATGCCACTTTTAATTCACTGGGTTCGGAGCGTTATGTATTAACAGAGGATAACAAAGCCATGCGAGACCTCGCCGCCCATGTACCCTATGATGCGATTTACATTATGGTCAATCATAACCGATATGGTGGCGGCGGTATTTACAATTTATATTGCACTTTTACTATTGATAATCAATGGTCAGAATATTTGATTCTTCATGAATTTGGACATTCATTTGGTGGTCTGGCCGATGAATATTATGGTTCACCAGTCGCTTATAATGAATTTTTTCCTCAGACAGTGGAGCCTGTTGAACCAAATATTACCGTATTGGCGGATCCTGAAAATGTAAAATGGAAAAGTCTTGTATCAGGGAGAATAGATATCCCAACGCCATGGTGCAAACAGAAATTTGATGAAATAAATTTTGCCTGGCAGAAGTTAAGAAGAAAATTAAATGCCGATATTGCTTCATTAAAGCGTAACGAAGCAGCAATAGATTTGATTCAGGAAGCAGAAGATTTATATGATAGAAAAAACCGGGAAGCAGTGAAAAAGATGGATGCCATCATCAAAAGTGATCCGTTTTATGGAAAAGTAGGGGCATTCGAAGGGGCAGGGTATTCTTCCACCGGTCTATACCGGCCCATGCTTGACTGTATCATGTTTTCGGTAGGTGTCAGTCCATATTGCAAGGTGTGTGAAGGAGCGCTAGAAAAAGTGATTGGTCATTATTTGGAATAATTGATTAACCTGACCTATTCACACCGCAGCCGTTGGCTGCAATCAAAAAAAGAATATGTCCACGAATTAACACGGATTAAAACTAAAATAAAAATTATTTCTAAATAAAATCCGTGTCAATCCGCCTGCCCGCCTTTGGCGTGGTGAAATCCGTGGATAAAAGTTTTTAAAATTTTGCTAAATTAATATCATATGATTCAATCCGGGCATATAGTAGCCATTTTTGGTGGAGCGGTTGCCGGCTCCGAAGCCGCAAAAAAATTAACTGAACGGGGTATCCGCTGTGTGGTATTCGAACAGTCTTCACTTCCTTATGGAAAATTAGAGAGCGGGTTACCGAAATGGCATGTAAAATTGCGGAATCAGAATGAATCGAGGATCGATGAAAAACTGAAGCATCCCCTGGTTGAATTCGTTCCTTTTGTAAAATTAGGACAAAAAATAAAATTTCCTGATCTCATCAACCATTGGGGATTTAGTGCGGTACTTCTTGCCACGGGTGCCTGGAGAGACCGGTCATTGCCCGTTCCGGGGATTAATCATTATATAAACAAGGGTTTTTACTATCAAAATCCTTTTGTCGCCTGGTTTAACAAAAATCATGATCCTGATTATTATGATCCCGACTATCAAATGACGGATAATGCGCTGATTATCGGGGGAGGACTGGCTTCTATCGATGTAGCTAAGATCGTTATGATAGAAACTGTAAAAAAGGCACTGGAAAATAAAGGACACAAAATCGATGTACATAAAATAGAAAAAAAAGGAATTCCTGACCTGCTCGCCGATCTTGGTCTATCTTTCGCGAATCTTGGCTTAAATGGCTGTACGCTTTATTACCGTCGCCGGTTAATTGATATGCCCTTGAACAGTTTTCCCGGGAATCCTACCGAGGAAGATCTCGAAAAAACCTATAATCTTCGAAAAAGAATCATGGAAAATGTTCAGAGAAAATTTTTGTTTCGGTTTGAGGACTGCCATCAGCCGGTGGATAAAATAGTAGAAAATAATCATTTGGTAGGATTGGTTTTTAAGAAAACAAAGGTGGAACAGGGAAAATTGGTTACGCTAGAGGGTAGTGAATATAACGTACGCGGTCCTCTTGTTATATCTGCTATTGGAAGTTTACCTGAAAAAATTCCCGGGATACCTTATACCGGAAGCACTTATGATATTGAGGATGCCAATACAGGCCAACTGGTTGGATTTGACAATGTTTTTGCCTTGGGAAATGCAGTCACCGGCCGCGGTAATATCAGAGAATCACAATTGCATGGCCGGCGTGTTTCTGAACAGGTAATGGACGAGTACCTTGTCTGGCAAGCGGAGGACTATGAAGAAATATTTAAAAAAGCGGTTGCCAATGCCGATAAAAAAGGAGAAGCAATAGGTGAACATCTGTATCAACGCCAGGTTCTGGCACCGGAAAAAATTATTTCCATCCTCGATCGGGTTCGTGAGCTTCAAAATGAGGTGGGCTATCGGGGTGATTATGATGCCTGGATTGAAAAATTTTTACCGAAACGGCTGGAAATATTGAATGCTTCCTAACAAAACTAAAGTGAAAAGATTTTCCAATAAATAAATTTCATTGTTGCGAATCTTCCCTCTATCAATTATATTGGATATAAGAAATGCATGATCCAGGTGTTCGATTGAATCTATCATACATCTTCATCGAAAATTAGACAGGATCTGTAGGATTTGTGCAATTCTCCTGATTCCGATTGGATAAAATCATGAGAATTTATATATGACAGAACCACCGGATAATCTGGGAAAATTACTGAATTACATCATCGATAATAAAAGTGTTGAGGTAACGGTAAATTTATGTCCTGAGTGTAATATTAACGCACAGAATCCCAAACCCCTGGTGAAGATCATTAATTATCTGATTAATTATCTCGTTAGGATAACAGATGATAAGATTGATATTACACTTAAGAAACAATCTGCGGGCTGTCTCCTCTGCTTCATAATCTCGACAAATCATAAAAAACTCCCTCCGCTCAGTGATAATATAAAAGACGCTTTACAGCCATATAATGCGGCAATGAAAGTTATCTTCGAGGAAGGGAAATATGCTCAAATTTTGATTTGTTTTTGTGAAGACCAGATTCCTGCTTCTGTCATGATTGAAGTATAGTTAAATGGACAATTATTTTTTTTTCACAGAAATTAATTTTTACAGCGGATGATCATTGATATTTATGGTCATCTTTTTATTTTTAATTAGTAAATTGGAGGAGTCCTATCATGTCTGAGCGCGAAACCGGCGTTGTGAAATGGTTTGACGTAAAAAAGGGTTATGGCTTCATCAAACGTGATGAAGGAAATGATGTATTTGTGCATTACAGTTCAATCCATGGGGATGATTTTAAAAAACTTGAGGAAGGTCAAAAGGTAACATTTGTAGTCAGTGAAACTGATAAAGGATTACAAGCACAGGATGTGACTTTAGAAGAAGGTTGAAATAAAAATAAGTTTTCCAAACAATTATTTTATCCGTCCCACATACAGTTTTTATTACGTTTAGATTATGAAACATCTTGTTTCATGCAATTCGTAAATGACGGATTAAGCGATTTTGGCAGCACTTATGCATAATGAAACGAGACGTTTCCGAATGCAAAAATTGAAACGATTTGAAACGATTTTTTTAAAGTAAAATGTGTGTTTTTAATGGTTAACTATTTCCCTTTTGTGATACAGGCAGTAGTAAATGTGAAAAGGATATCAATGAATAGCGTAAGCATAATATTTATAGATAATTAGGATCTTAGATTCTGGATCCGTAATTGCAGTTAGAATGGAATAAAATATTTTTTTTTGTATTCTTTCTTATGGCACCAATTTTGCATACCTTAATCCTGAAGATAAAGGCGGATTACAAATGCAGAATCAACCGCCTTTTTTTTAAATTTCATTTGTGAATTATTTATTTAATTCTATGAGTATTCTTCCTCTTACCAATCACGGGGGAATTTCTAATCCGTTTTAAAATTGTTATATTCAAAATGTGAGGGTTCAAATGGGCAAACAAAATCGACGGAATTTTTTAAAAACAGCAACGCTTTTCGCCACATCCACATTAACCACTTCTTCTGCCAGAGCAGAACCTAAGAGTATTCTCTCCGAAGACCGGATGGGGGTTCTGGTTGACACAACCGTATGCATTGGGTGCCGTAAATGTGAATATGCCTGTAAAACAGCCCACGATATTAAGACCGATGATTTGGAAAGCTATTCCGATCAGTCGGTATATAAATCCATGAGGCGTCCGGATGATCAAAACATTACTGTGGTTAATGCATATGAAAATCCTGAGGATCCGGAGATACCGATAACCGTCAAGGTACAATGTATGCATTGTGATCATCCCGCCTGCCTCTCTGCCTGTATCGTTGGCGCTTTTAGTAAGGATGAATCCGGTATCGTTTCCTGGGATGAGAGTAAATGCATCGGTTGCAGATTTTGTATGATTGCCTGTCCATTTCAAATACCCGCTTATGAGTATTCAAAAGCGCTCGAAGCCCGGGTAGTCAAATGTGACTGGTGTGTTGATCGGCAAAAGGAAAACAAATTGCCTGCTTGTGTGGAAATTTGTCCTGTAGAGGCTTTAACATTTGGTAAGCGCTCAACCCTGCTTGAAATTGCCAGGAAAAAAATCAGGAAAAACCCTCGGAATTATATTGATCATATCTATGGTGAAACCGAAGTAGGCGGCACTTCCTGGTTGTATCTGGCCGGTAAAGATTTTGCTGCGCTTGATTTTCCGGAACTGGGTACAAAGCCTGCCCCCGGGGTTTCTGAAGCTATTCAACATGGAATATTCGCCTATTTCGTCCCGCCAGCGGCTCTTTATGCTTTGTTGGGAGGAGTCATGTGGATCAATAAAAACAAATCAACGAGTGAAGAGGAGTAGACTAACTTATGGAAGACTATGTAAAACCTGTACCAATGACAAAAAAATTTTTTACTCCCGGGGTAATTGTTCTACTATTACTGGTGTTGAATGGTCTGACATTTTTGGCCATTCGTTTTTTGTTTGGATTGGGTGCTGTCACAAACCTGAGTAACCAGAATCCCTGGGGAATTTGGATCGCCATTGATGTTGCCGCTGGTGTGGCCCTCGCTGCCGGCGGATTTACAACAGCAGCTCTTGGTCATATCATGCATCAGGAAAAATATGAAGTGGTGATCCGACCAGCCCTGCTTACGGCCATGTTGGGTTATACATTTGTTGCCCTCGGTGTCTGTATCGATTTGGGTAGATATTACACTGTCTGGCATCCGATCTTACCAGATATGTGGAATGGAACTTCTGCACTCTTTGAAGTCGGTATGTGCGTGATGGCCTATCTAACCGTTTTGTATATCGAATTTTTACCGATCGTTACGGAGCGTTTTATCGGAAAAGTTCAGCTGCCCGGTTTTTTATCCCTTTTCAATCAGCCGGTTGACCGTGTGTTGCGCTTTCTGGATTCTATTCTGTCAAAAACCATGTTTGTATTCATCATTCTTGGTGTGGTATTGTCATGCCTGCATCAATCATCATTAGGAACTCTGATGATAATTGCCGGACCAAAAATACATCCATTATGGCAGACACCGGTTTTACCTCTATTATATTTAATATCAGCAATATCCGTAGGCTTTCCGATGGTAATCATGGAATCTCTGCTGGCATCCCGCTCATTTGGATTAAAACCGGAATTAGATGTTCTCTCCCGACTTGGTCGAATGATTGCACCCATTCTAGGTGTATACCTTGCGGTTAAATTGGGGGATATGTTTATAAGGGAGACTTTTATTTATTTAACACAGCCAAGTTTGGAAAGCCTGATGTTTTTTCTTGAACTGATCATCGGTGTCATTATCCCTTTACGTATCTTTTTCTCTGAAAAGGCGCTTCATTCTCCCTCCTGGCTGTTCACAGGTTCCATACTGGTAATAGCCGGAGTGCTTCTGAACAGAATCAATACATTTTTAGTCGCCTATACACCGTCCTATCAGATGGAATCATATTTCCCTTCCATCGGTGAAATTTCTGTTACGGTGGGTTTTATTGCCCTTGAGGTGCTTATATACCGTTTATTTGTAAAAATTTTTCCTGTGATCAGTATCCCGGATAAATCGTTACTTCCGAAAACAAAATATGCGATAAAAGGAATATCATAATGAAAAAGCTGTGCACGATAATGCTTATCCTATTATTTTCAATAGGTATTTTACTTGCTCAGGCGGATAATAAGAAAATGCCTGATCTCCAATCACTCGATTGTATGACCTGTCATACCTGTGAGAAACCAACCGCAAAAGATCCCTGTCTGAGTGATTGTCCGCGGTTTGGATTGATGACGGTTCATCATTCCCCTGATGAGGCCCCCGATGTTATTGTTTTAGATATTTTGACCAATTTATATGTGCCTGTGATGTTTTCTCATAAGTTACACGCCCAAATGGCAGATATGTCCGGCGGATGCCAGATCTGCCATCATAATAATCCCCAGGGGGAGATTCTGGAATGCCGCCAGTGTCACCCGCTTTCTCCAAAAAGAGCCGATCTGAGTAAACCGAGTTTAAAAGGCGCCTACCATCGTCAATGTCTGGGTTGTCACCGCGAGTGGAGCCATACAACGAAGTGTGCGGTATGTCATGCCTTAAAAAGTGCCCTGGCAACAGCAGAGCAGGCAGTCAAAGATACCACAGATATTATTGGAAGCACACATCCGACAATACCCGAACCTAAAAAAATAGTCTATGAAACTAAATCCGATAAGGGAACGCTGGTGACTTTTTATCATGACGAACATACACACCTCTTTGGTTTTAAATGTGTCAGTTGCCATGAGAAAGAAAACTGCAGCAGATGTCATGATCTCGCCAAACCGTCACTGGTCAAACAAATTCAGCCCGGTACACCTTTAAAGATACGTAAGACAGAGGAAGCCCATCACCAGGACTGTTTTTTGTGTCATTCCAATGATAAATGCACCCATTGTCATTCGAGCGTTGAGAAAAGGTCCTTCAATCACCTGACACGTACCGGCTGGGAATTAAATTCTTATCATAAAAAACTTTCCTGTCAGGATTGTCATATGGACATGAATAACATCGGACGGTTAAATAAAAACTGTCATACTTGTCATCCGGATTGGAATATGCAGAATTTTAATCATAGCATCACCGGTCTGATTCTGGATGAAAATCACTTAGAAAATGACTGTGAAGAATGTCATATCAACAGGAATTATATCACAGCTCCCACTTGTGAAAATTGCCATGATGAAGATATTTCTTATCCGGCCAAAAAACCGGGAAAGACCGTGCAATAAGGTCATGAATATAAATGGATGGTTTTTTTCGATAATATCTCAGGCAAAGAAGTATAGTGTCTAATATTTTTTAGATCGGAGAATTCGACAGGGATGCCTGCGCTAACAGATTCTTTATTGATAAAGCAGAATAATTTTATATATTTATAGTCATTGAGACTTTAAACTTATGAAAAATCATAATCATTCAGCTGGACGGGGTGTACCAGGCATAACAGGAAAATATTCTGTATTTAACCAAAACAGGGTTTAAATTTAATGGATACAGCATTTGGGATAAAAATTAAATGCAGAAAAAAATCGGTCTAAAATTAATTTTTGTCGTAGGGCTGACGGCTATCATAATCATCGGTGTTTACGCTTATTTCACCCTTCAGTCCCAGCAAAAAGTATTGCTTGCTGAGGTAGAGCGACATGCCAATCAATTAAGTGAAACGGTAAAAAATAGTACCCGCTACGAGATGTTAAATTATCGATGGGAGCGCGTAAGAGAGATTCTTTCTACGATATCGAAAGATCCCTGTCTCAAAGAAATACGTGTTCTCAACAAAGAGGGTAAAATAATCTACTCAACCATTGATGATGATATTGGTAAAATGGTGGATAAAAATGCTGAAAGCTGTTATGCCTGTCATGCTAAAAACAGACCGTTGGAAAGAATATCAATCCCGGAGAGAACCAGGATATTCAGCCCTAATTCTGATACTCTAAGGGTAATGGGTATTATCAATCCCATTTATAATGAACCCTCCTGCTGGAAGGCTGATTGTCATGTCCATGCCCCGGAACAGAAAATACTGGGTGTACTGGATGTAAAGATGTGTTTGAAAGAGGTGGATCATCAATTAGCCAGAAGCAAAATGCGGGTCGCTTTATTTGCCATTATAGCTATCGTTGCGATTAGTGTATCGATCGGGATTTTTGTTAAAAAGTGGGTAGATGTACCTGTCAATTATCTGGTTGAGGCTACAAAACAGGTGGCATCAGGGAACCTGAATTACACGATCAGGAACTTGGGTAATGACGAATTGGGATTATTGGCGAAATCTTTTAATAATATGACGAAAAAGATGGTTGAGGCACGACAGCAGCTGTTTCAATCAGATAAAATGGCCTCTTTGGGAAGATTGGCCGCCGGGGTAGCACATGAAATAAACAATCCCCTTACCGGGGTTCTTACTTACAGCAGTTTTTTACTGAAACGAACAAAGGATACGCCTGATATACAGGAGGATCTGAAAGTTATTGTCAGGGAAACATTACGGAGCAGAGAAATCGTTAAGGGATTGCTTGATTTCGCGCGTCAATCGATTCCCAAGAAGAAGAAAGCAGATATCAACGAAATAATAGACAGCGCTATTCGTGTGGTAGAGAATCAGCTTCATTTAAAACAGGTAAAAATAATTACGGATCTCGGTGATAATATTCCGGAAATCACTGTTGACGCCAATCAGATTCAGCAGGTGTTTGTCAATTTGTTCGTTAATGCCGCCGATGCCATGGGATCGAATGGCGGGGAGATCAGGGTTTTAACGACAGTTTTGAATCTCAAACTTCATGGGACGCACCAAATTAAACAGGCGACATGTCCTAAAAACCATTCATTAATTGATGATGAATTTAAAATTGATGGTTTACCATCTATCAAAGTGAAAGCCGCCCTGAATAGTAATGTCGGTTTTGTGCATATTGATCCGATTTATGGTAAACATCGTAACCAGTATAGTATTCCCTATGAAGAAAATAAATCGGTCAGTTTATCTTGCCCGGAATGTGATATATCTCTGGTGAATGAGATCAAAAAATGTCCCGAGTGTTCATCACCCGTATATTCGATCGTTATCCCCTCACAGGGGTTTATGGAAGGGTGTACAAAATTTGGCTGCAATTGGCAGCAATGGGATAAGATCGATTCCATCGGTAAAATTCAATACATTGAGAGCAAAGTGTCCGATAACGGCTGCGGCATTCCGGAAAATGAAATCGATAAAATATATGAACCATTTTATTCTACCAAAGGGCAGAGTGGTACCGGACTGGGATTGTCTGTTATTTGGGGAATCATTGATAATCATGGCGGATCCATTGTTGTAAAAAGTGAAGTAACAAAAGGAACCACTTTTACCTTACGGTTACCGGTGGAACTGATTGTTTGAATTTTATGTCCAGGTGGCGGTTTATAATTAGCCGATACTATTCATACCGCAGCGATGCTGCGATCAAATATCAAATGACAAATTACAAAATCCAAATAATAATCAATTTTCAAAATACTAATGACCGAAATTTAATCGATTGAATTTCTTGAATTGTGATTTGGAATTTATTTGATATTTGTAATTTGTTATTTGTATTTTTACAACTTTGTTAAAATAAAAAAGTTTGTGGCTGTAATACCATAAAGCAGCTCTTTTTTCTCTATGAGGCATATATATTTATTTAGTTAGGAATAATTTTTGCGTTACTGCCTCTTTTCGAGATGAAGGATACAGGTAGGATATCTCTGGTATTGGTAATAATGGATAAAGGAATTTTAATAACTGATGGCTAAAAATATTGATGTTCTCGTTATCGATGATGAACAGGTCATTCTGGATGCTGTGCAACGGATATGTCGTGCGGAACAACATACTGTCGACAGTGCGCTTGAAGCCGGATCAGCGCTGAAAAAAATCGATCAGATTAATTATGGGATCATTTTATGCGATCTGATGTTGCCGGACATCGATGGGTTTAAATTTCTTGATCTTTTAAATCAGAAAAAAATTAACACGCCGGTGATAATGACCAGCGGATTCTCAACAATGGAAAATGCGGTGAAGTCACTTGATAAGGGAGCGATCGATTTTATTCCGAAACCGTTTACCAGCGACGAATTGTGCAGTGCCATTAGCCGTGGATTGAGATATATAAAAATAAAAGAAAATGAGCAAAATGCCACGAATGGTTCGATTGTCTATGTTTCCTGTCCGCCAAAGTATTACCGGTTGGGCTATTCTACCTGGATATCCAAAGATCCAAGAGGGTCTGCCTTGGTTGGACTTACGGATCTTTTTTTGAAAACAGTATTGCCAATAATAAAAGTTAATTTAATGTCTCCGGAGGAGGAAATATACCAAGGAAGCTATTGTGCCAGCATTATTAATGACAACGAAGTACAGCATCCTGTATTGGCGCCGCTTTCGGGAAGGATACTGGAAATAAATAATGAAGTACAAAAAAACACGTCGCTGCTTGAGAAAGATCCCTACTTCGGAGGTTGGTTATATCGGATCGTACCTTCCGATTACGAATATGAAATTAAAAATCTGGTATCAGGAAGATTAGAAATGATTTAAAACGAGTCATAAAAACCTTGCCTGCAGCGGTTCATTGTTGTACTTTTTCTTAAGATTAAAAATAATAAGCGGCAGGTTCTGCCTGACGTAATGGTCGTTGAAACTGTAATCATTGTTAAGGAGATTCGAAATGATTTTTTTGATCGTCGCTGTTGTTTTATTTATTATCGCAGATATTCTGATAAGATATTCACTTAGAAAAATTCAGGAAAATAAAAAATTTAAAGAGCGTGAACAAGCGCTGGAAAAAGGCTTGAAATTGGATTTTTCACAGGAGGCAAAATCATTAAAACGAGTGGAAGTTGATAATCCAAAGGCAAGAATATTATGTGTCGATGATGAAACAGTGATCCTGGATAGCTTCAGGAAAATTCTGATTCTGGATGGCTATTCGGTTGATACAGTAGAGAGAGGAAAAGAGGTTGCCGGTCTGGTTCGTTCCAATCACTATGATTTTGTCTTCGTAGATCTTAAAATGCCTGAAATGGATGGTGTGGAAGTAACCAAACAGGTTAAACATATTCGCCCGGATATAGATGTTGTTATTATTACCGGTTATGCTTCGGTTGATACGGCCGTGGAAACAATGAAATATGGAGCGATGGATTATGTGCAAAAACCCTTTACCGAAGACGAATTGCTTGAGTTCACGAAGAAATGTTATATCAAAAGAAAAGATAGAATCAAAAGAGAGCTCGGGCCCACGGTTCATATTGCCCAGATCTCAGAATTTGAGAATCGGGCGTTTAATGAGTTCTCAATACCCGGTGGTGTTTTTATTTCTGATGGTCATTGTTGGGTGAGTCTTAATGATGACGGCACAGCAAAAATCGGTATTGATGATTTTGCAAAAAAGATGATCGGTGACATCGATGATCTTGATCTGCCCAATCTTGGGAGGACAATACGTAAAGGTGAACCTTTATTCAATTTAAAACTCGGTCAGCGAAGCATTCCTTTTCTTACGCCTGTTTCCGGAAAAATTTTGAAAATAAATACGCTATTACCTGATAACCTGGATCTTTTTGACATAGATCCCTACAGTAAAAGCTGGATTTGTGTAATTGATGCGGATAATATAGACTTTGAGGTAAAGGATCTAAAGATCGGTAAAGCAGCAGTTTCCTTCTTTCAGGATGAGATCGAGCATTGCAGGACGCATTTCAATACGATCGTTGAAAATAGAAAAAGGGACAATGATCTGGTCGGATATAATAGACTTTGTTTCGGAAAAATTAAAGAGTTGAATAATAAAGAATGGGATAAAACCATAGGCAAGTTCTTTAATAAATAGAACAACTAAGCCCTAGCCAGATAGAAGCGTTCATATTTTTTCTTGTTTTTCCCTGAGGACGATTAAAGGAGACAATATCAGGGAGGTGGCTAGCGGGACCGGGAGCTATGGGAGCAACATATAATATCGTACAGAAACGCTGTAAAACAAAAATTCTTCTAGTCATCCCTTAAAAGGGACATACAAACGCTGATGGAAACTCACATCCGTAGGATTTTCTTAAACTAATAGCAGAACTAAGGATTAAGACCCGTATGGCAATCAGTACATAAGCCATCCTTCCAATCATCCCCAACATCCCCCGGGTGTCTGAATGTGAGCGATTGACCGAATGTAGCGAATTCCATATTTTCCCGAGAACCCTGCGCATTGATCATATGGCAGATCTGACATTCTTTTGAAATCATCTGTCCCTTACTACTTGAATGACGATCGTTATGACAACGGAAACACCCATCAAACTCCAGGTGACCAATATGGTTGGGATAAGCATCCCACTTTACTTTCATGAACGGGAAAATATTCTGCGAATAGACTGAGTAAAGACCGTTAACAGCTTTTTCGATTAACGCTTTCTTCTTTTTATAGATATTTTGATATTTATCCCTGTAAAAATTGACAATTGTCTGGTTGATATATCTTTTGGCACTGTCGGCGGTAGGGAAGTCCTTTTCACATATTTCCATCGCTAATGATTTGATCTCCGGCAGATCGGTTGGGATCAGGTTTGCAGTCAGGGCATCATTTACAAAAAAAGCCGGGGGACGATAATTATGCGAAGGACGGTTGTGACAATCCATGCAATCCATGGTCCGGATGTTTTCTTCTGTAACCATTTCCACATTGAGTGGATTTTTATTGTCTATATAAACCACCCCTTCTCCTGTCTTTCTGTTGGTGTACCGTACCCAGGGTATTTCGAGGTTGTTTTTGTCTGATGAGATATATTCAATGTGAACCGCCGGATTGATGTGCCAGTGAATCCCCTCTTTTAAACCAAGTGCCGAATATTCGGCACCGATTTTCATGATCAGGTGAATATCCCAGTGGGTATTATCTTCATCATTAAGATAATGCCTCTCTGTACGCAGTTTTTGAGCATAAAATTTCTCCGGCCAATGACATTGCTCACAGGTTTCTCTTGCCGGCCGAAGATCCTTGATAGGTGTTGGGATCGGTTGCGGATATACATTGGCAATGACTGCATACACCTGGTATAAACCGGAGAGCTTTGAACGAACATACCAATCGGCGCCGGAACCAACGTGGCAATCGACACAGGCAACCCGTGCATGTGGGGAGTTTTGGTAGGCTGTATATTCTGGTTCCATTACGGTATGACAAACCGTACCACAAAACTGCACCGATTCTGTGTAATGGAAAGCCTCATAACTGCCGATGGCTGAAATAAAGAGGAAAAAAGTTGTCCCGATCAGAAAAATGAGTGTGGCATTACGATGGCGAACATCATTCAGGTCAATTTTTGGCCAGTCTTTTTTTGTGACATCTTTTCCTGCCCGTTGTTTACGGATCTGAATGATCATACCAGCAGGGATCAGCAGAAGACCCATAATCATCACTGCCGGTAATAAGATAAAAATAATAAGACCAAGATATGATCCTCCCTGATCCAATAGGGCTGAGATCACAAACAGGAAAATAATCATAAAAAGGCTGATCAAGGCAATCATTACACCACTTAACGATAACCAATTTCTGGAAGATGGTGGTAATTTTAACCGCATAAATAACCCCTGTCTTTTTGTTGATCTGATCGAGATATGAATGATTAAAACAAATACAAATATTATGCCAGATCAGTATCGGTAGTTACGGGAGAGAAATTATCGTTTAGCTATCGAGCATCTGATGGACTTCTAACTAATTTATTCTCCTTGAAAAGTCTTGTTCGACTAATCCTGATGAATGATACCATATTTATTGATCAGCCGATGGATGGAGCTCCGGTCGATTCCGCACTCGGCGGCGGCTTGAGATATATTACCTTTATGTTTTTTAAGCAGGTGAGAGAGATATTCGATTTCAAATTTTTCCAGGACATAGTCCTTTGCTTTTTTATAGGAAAGGTCAAGCATCTGATGATCAAGTGTCAAGGCATAGTTCGAAGTGGGAAAAGGCAGATCGCTTTCCTGAATAACCGGAGACGCACAAAGAAAATAGGCGCGGGAAATCATATTCTGCAATTCCCTGACATTACCGGGCCAGGAATAAGTTTTCAACGATTCTTCCGCTTCTTTAGAAAAACTTCGGATCTCTTTATTATTTTTTTGTGATAGTGATGTCAGAGAATGATACGCCAGGGGTATGATATCGTCTACACGCTCCCGCAGAGGCGGAATTTCAATTTGAATGGTATTCAAACGGTAATATAAGTCCTCGCGGAACTTACCCTCCCGTACCGCCTGTCCGATGTCTTTATTTGAGGCCGCAATGATCCGAACGTCAATATTAATTTCTTTCTGTCCCCCAACACGCCGGATCTGATGTTCTTCCAGCATACGTAATAATTTTACCTGCAGCGGTAAACTAAGATCTCCGATCTCATCAAAAAAGAAAGTCCCCTGATTGGCGAATTCCAGAAGGCCTGGTTTTGTTCTTACGGCACCTGTGAAAGCACCGCGCTCATGACCAAAGAGCTCGCTCTCAAAAAGATGTTCCGGAAGGGCACCGCAATTTACCGGCACAAAAGGATTGGATGATCTTTTACTCAAATTATGAATGGCACGTGCAATCAGTTCTTTCCCGGTTCCACTTTCTCCGGTAACCAATACACTCATAGCACCGGGAGCGATCTTATTGATCATACTGATAATATCATCCATCTGCTGGCTACGATATATCAGGCCCTGGATCTCCTGGCAGGGTGTTTCCCGGGAGACATTTTCACTTATCTTCGAAGATATTACCTCTAACGCTCTGTCGATACAACCGAATAATTTTTTAGATGTAAAGGGCTTTTCGAGAAAATCAAAGGCTCCTTTCTGCATCGCCGCCACGCTTGCTTCTATCGTGCCATACCCGGATATCAGGATTACTTTCGCCCCGGGATTTCGCCCCAAAGCATTCTTCAGGACATCCATGCCGGAAACTTTACCCATTTTTAGATCGGTGATGATCAGATCAAATTCGGTGGTTTTTACGATTTCTAACGCCAGCTGAGGATCCTGGGAGAGGTCAATCGTGTATTCCTTACGCTGAGAAAGAATCTTTTTCAGACTGTGCAGCATTTCCGGTTCATCATCAATGATAAGGATCTTAGCCATGACTCTCTTTTATGGTTGGAAATATAATGTTGAAAGTGGTCCCTTCACCGGGATTACTTTCACATTCTACCTCTGCGTTGTGGTTTTTACAGATATTTCTCACAATGTAGAGCCCCAGACCGGTTCCCTTATCAGCAGACTTGGTGGTAAAAAAGGGTGAGAAAATCTGCTCCTGCGTATTTTTGTCCATCCCACTGCCGGAATCGTTGATGTACCATAATATCCGCTCGGCATCCACCTCACGAATGCCGATAATAATTTTTCCTTTTTTATCAATGGCATCGATAGCATTATTCACCAGATTAGTCATCACCTGTTCCATCTGCGTTGAATCACCTTTAATTTCAGTTTTGTCAGAATCGTAAATCCGTTCAACATCTATTCCTTTTTTTGCCAGTCTTGGTCCGAGAATATTCAGACTTTCTTCACTGATCTTTTTCAGATCAATACGGTGAAATTCCTTTGGCAGCTTTTTACTGTATTTCAGAATGCTGCCGGTAATTTTTGATATTTTACTTACCTGGTTGATCATAACCTCGAGATCTTCGTTATATTTTTTTAAACCGGGATTCTGATCAATATCCATCTGTATATAGTCAGCCCGGGACATGATAATGCCGGCCGGATTATTTATTTCATGGGCCATTTCTGCGGCTAACTCACCGAGTGTTACCAGTTTATCGGCACGTTGCAACTGCTCAAAATGGAGTTCGTCAATCTTTTGTTTTGATTCTTTCAGATTGATGACCATATGGTTAAAATGCTTTTCCAGAAGTCCCATTTCATCTGGTTTTTCAGAAGGCAGACGGGTATTTAAATCACCTTTTTCGACATCATCCAGGGCCTTCTTAAAACGGTTGAGCGGTTTATTAATAAAAAAGTTAAATAAATAGTAAAAGCCGAGAAAGAGTATGATGATAATCGCGCCGGCAAGGAATATCATATGCAGGTAACCGGTGTGAAAATTTACTTCGGCCTTTGTTAAATTGGTATCTACATCCAGATAAGCGATATATTCACCGGTGCCATGACAGCTCTGACAATCGGTTCGATTTAAAATTGGGCTGGTTACGGAGTAACTCCTTTCATCTTCTAATAAAATCACCTTTTTCTCATTGATCGCATTCAAATTAGTATGACCGGGTGCAATGATGTTCAGATTGGATCCAATCTCTTCATGGCTTGAAGAAAAACTGATAATCCCTTTTTCATTAAAAATACGGATATGATCGACACTTTCATTATTCGCAATGTTGTCAAGAATCGTTTGAACCTGTTTTTGTTTCCCCATGCGCATCGCGTTTATCAGGCAATTGTGAACAACATCTACGGTTGATTCCAGCATCACCTTCGATCTCTGGTCAAAATTTTCACGCAATTGAAGGATTAAAAAAGTTGTGGGTACACCTACACTCAGCAGAATAAAGACGATGGTGAAAAAGATGAATTTTGTATTTATGGTTTTCAGCATGGCTGTAAATATAAAAAAAAACCGTTTAACATCATAAAAAATATTGAGAAGTGTGGCAACGATGTCACACAGCCAAAACGATGCCACCACTTTGCGGGAGTTAAAATATTTTTCTGTTTAAAACATAAAGAAAGAGCAGAAAAATAGACAACATAATTAAACATGGTTGAATTATTATATATATATTTATACCTGGAATCCTGATCATGGGTCAGGATGCTTTTTCCATTTCTGGCATGTCAATTGCTATTATATGCGGCATGCGGACAATACTTATAAGCGATGATCCGGCATTGCTGGAAATGGTCAGCCAATCAGATTGGAGCTCAGATGGCCAGATTGATATTTACAATGAGAGCAAGAATCCCCTGGATGTAATGTCGACAGTCTGCGCGTCTAATCCTTCGCTGCTGATTATTGATGATGATTTTCTTAAACCGGATACGGTACATATATTAAAATCAATACGAAAAGTTAATAAGAACATTGGGATTATATTTTGCACATCGAATACAAGTATAGATTTGGGAAAGGAGGTCAGTCAGCTGGGTATCCAATACTATACAACGAAGCCTCTTGATGTTGGGGAATTACGGGATTCATTGAATGCTGTCGTACAAGCTTTTCATAAGAAAATATTTAATGTTTAACGGGTATACTGATCATACAAACAAGGAGGAATTTTTAATGAACGGTCATTTTTCACTACCCAAGATTGCTGCGGCTATCTTGCCGGTCTTCATGTTCGGATTGCTCTTCATGTCATCTTGTAAAGAAGAGGAAAAGATCGTGACCAAAGAAGTTGTTGTACACGACACCGTTGAGATTGCCGTAGATGTTATCAGCGTAGATGAGATTTATAAAAGCCCGGATAATATTGCCCAGGGTGGAAGCGTAACCCTTACCGCAGAAGTAACGGCGGCACCGGAGGTTGGCACCTTATCTTATCACTGGTTTGCCGATGGCGGAACCTTCGAGGAAAATGAGGGTGACACGGTTACCTGGAAAGCTCCGGATGATGCCGGTGTCTATGAAGTCAGGGTGCATGTAACCGATAATGAATATATTGGTATTGGAAATCTTCCTATCGGTGTTGGCATGTATGCGCCGATACTCACACCCTATTATATCGGTGGCCAGGGCGAAAGTTGTGCCAACTGTAAGCATGCGGATACGAAAGCTGAGTGGGAAGAAACGGCTCATGCCCATGCCTGGGCTACGCTGCAGGAAAGCGGTCATCCTGCTTCTTACTGTAATCCCTGTCATACGGTTGGCTATGAGGGAGAATTCGGTAACAGCGGTTATGATGAAGCCCCGATTGACAAATTTGTGGATGTACAATGCGAAAACTGCCATGGTCCTGCCTCTGAGCATCCGGGAAATCCCGGCGGTGGAACGATTCAGGTTACTTTTAGTGCAGATATGTGTGCCACCTGTCACGAAGGTACGCATCATCCTTATTTTAGCGAATGGCAAAAATCACCTCATAATTTTGATGCCGGATCGGCCCATGGCGCTCCTGTGGATGGTGGTTGTCAGGGTTGTCATGAAGGGGTTACCGCGGCAGAAAGACTGTCCGGCAATTTAGGTACATTCTTTAGTGGTGCACCTTATGGTACAGCGCCGAGAGATACGACCGGGCGTCCGATTACCGGTATCGTTTGTTCAACCTGTCATGATCCCCATGCCGATGATAATCCCGGCCAGCTGAGAACGGTTGCCGATGTTCAACTGGTTACTGCCAACGGTGAAAGTCCGGTCATTACCCTTGGTGGTAGTGGTAAACTATGTATGCAGTGTCACCATGCCCGTCGTGATCCTGACTCCCAGGTTCTTGAAGGGTATGATCACTTTGGTCCGCATGCTAATCCACAGGCCGATATGATGGCCGGGAAGAGTGCTTATCATAAAGTAGCACCACAGGATTTTATCTGGGCCCGCCCGGTACATCTCAATGTACAGAACAGCTGTAAAACCTGTCATTTAAATATGGTAGAGTATGTCTCAGAAGAAGAACCAACCAAGACAGGTCATACCTTTGAACCAACGGTTGAAGCCTGTGCCAATTGCCATGGTGCCTTAACCACTTTTGATGACATCAGAGCCAATAATGATTATGATGGTGATGAAGTAGTTGAAGGTATCCAGTCGGAAGTTGAGGGTCTCCTTAAATCTCTTGAACTGGCCCTTTATGCATCGGGTATTGATACCACCGGTGGAACAGATTTAGCGGGCGCTCTTGGGGATACATTACGGTCCACACTGGTACAACGTGCGGCTGGTTATAACTGGGTATTTATTGTTGAGGACAAGAGTATGGGGATTCACAATCCCTTTTATGCAGTTCAGTTATTACAACAAAGTTATAACTATCTGGTGGGTGAGGATCTTAAAAATGCCGCTATATTATTGGAAGAAGGTTATGCCATCGTACGTAACGACTAAATTACTGAGTTAATATACCTGGTTCCCTCCATTACCCCCCGGTCTGTGCCTACCGCACGCCGGGGGTTTTCTTATACGTGTATTTTATCTAAATGATATGTTTATACTCAATTCTTTTTATTTATCTATATAGAAGCCCAATTTTCAATCATCCAGGGACTTAAAAGCACAGGGTGTAAATCTATAAAGATACTCATTTCCCTGGCTATAACAGGAAAATGAGCAGAATGTTTCATTGTCTATTCCTTGAACACATTGTTCCACTATTTTAATATTAGTAAAAACAATTAGTTATCTATGTTATTTCACACTAAATGAAACAGGCGGTTCCATTCATGTAAATGACTGACTAATAAAAACAATCTTTATCTTATTGTTAATTAATTAGTTACGTTTGATTGTTAAATGTGGCACAAAATTTGCGAAACTTTAAGATAAAATTCACAAAATCTTATCTAATCATTTTATTTTAACCGAAGGAGTATCAGAATGTTAGTTAACAGAATGTTGCTTTTATTATTAGCTTTATCTTTGTCATTGTTTTTTGCTTGTAAATCGTCGACCGAGCCTGAAGAAGAAACAAGTTCGAATTTTGAACTTATTCAGCCAACGGTAAATGACGTAGTAAGTGCAGGTCGTGGGGCTCCTATTACTGCTAAAACTATTTTTGATAATAGCGGTGATTATTTTGTCGTAAGTGTACGCTCAGCAGCGCATTATGCGATAGGCCATGTACCAGGTGCTATTAATATTCCCTGGCGTGAGATTGCAAAACCAGAAAATTTGGCAAAATTACCAACCGATCAGAAAATCGCCGTCTATTGTTACACCGGACATACCGGGGAAATCGCTACTACCGTTTTAAATGTGTTGGGATTTGATGCATACAATATGAAGTTTGGAATGATGTCCTGGACAAAGGATGCAAGTGTACGGGTTATCAGTCCGTATGTTGAAGGTACTGATGCTCATGATTTCGCGGTCGAAACTTCTTCTAATAGTGGTGGTGATTATGAATTAGCCGATCCAAATTTTGTATCCTCTCAAAATGTGGAAGAAGTGTTAAGAGCAGCGGCTGATGACTATGTTGTAAATGACGCACCTACAATCTTAGCACAAGATCTTTTTGATAATCTGAATGATGGTGACACTTCAAACGATCCCCAAATTGTGAGCGTCAGAGCGGCTTCTGCCTACGATATTGGTCATATACCCGGCGCGGTCAATATTCCCTGGAAAGAAATTGGCGTAGTTGATAATTTAAAGAAATTAGATCCGGATGAAGATATTGTCGTATATTGCTATACCGGACATACCGGTGGAGTTGCTACGACCGCTTTAAATTTAATGGGGTATAATGCAGTAAACCTGAAATTTGGAATTATGTCCTGGACAAAAGATGCCGCCGTCAGAGTCGCCAGTCCTTTTAATGAGGGAACGGATGCCAATGATTTTGCGGTTACTGTGGGTACAAATCCATAATAATGTCCTGGTGGATCTTAGGTACTAATATAAAAGGGGGGTGCCGGTTCATAAACCGGACTCCCTTTTTTTAAGCAGTCATAGAATATGAGGTTTCCAGATGAAGCGACATATCATTATTTTTACTCTTTCAATATTTCTAGTATCTCTTCTAATCATGGCCTGCGAAGAAAAATATGATAACAACCTAAGCGATAATATATTTTCTTCTGAATCACAGTCCAGCTGTGAAGGCTGCCATTTAAACAAGGAATTGCTTGCAAAGGTGGCCGAACCTCTTGATGATGATGGTGGTGAATCGGGTGAGGGTTGAGGCGGCACCGTGGCTCAGTTGAGTCCAGAGGATCGCGTCTTCGTTAATGCTGATTTTTTGAATACGACACATGGACAACTTAGTTGTACGGCCTGTCATAATGGAAATTCTAAAACGGAATTAACCGAAGAATCAAAAACAGAAGCACATTCAGAATCGGATGATTTTGTCGCTCATCCCAGTACGCAGGCTGATAAATTTTGTGCTGGTTGCCATGCTAATATCGTGTCACAATTTGCAAAGAGTTTGCATTACACCCAGGAAGGATATTACCAAAGATTCATGTTAAGATCCGGTGGTTCAGATCTGCGGAATGATCCGGAGATGAAGGCCGGTTTCGGTCGTGATTGCGGTAAATGCCATGCTACCTGCGGTGAATGTCATGTGATCAGGCCGGTTTCGGTGAACAGCGGATTTATTAGTGGGCATACTTTCCGGAGTACGCCTAATATGACTAATAATTGTACTGCCTGTCATGGCTCACGCGTCGGTGAGGAATTTAAAGGATCCCATGCTGGTGAAGCTGGATGGCCGGGTGGTATCAGTGCCGATGTTCATTACAATAAAGGCTTTAGATGTGAGTTTTGCCATGAAAGTCATGAAATGCATGGTGACGGGAATCAGTATACCTATCGCTATATGGAAGGATCTAATATAATCCCATCATGTGAAGAATGTCATAGCTATACTGTTACTGATACGAACAATACTGATTATAATATATACCATGCGACACATTCTATCGGGAACGATCCAAAGCTATCTTGCCAGGTCTGTCATTCTCAGCCTTACAAAAGCTGTAACGGTTGCCATGTAGGTGCCGGGATCACCGGTAAATCTTATCCTTCATTTAAAATTGGTAAAAATTACTTAAAGAGTTCGGAAAGAGATTATGACTATGCCTTAGTGCGTCATATTCCGATTGCACCTGATACTTATGATAATTGGCAGGGTGGTATAAGTTTATCAACCTTCGAGGCCGAACCGACCTGGAAATATGCAACACCACACAATATTAAAAGATGGACTTCTCAAACGGATACAACAGGTACAGCCTGGTGTGGAGAATCCTGTCATGGAAATGATGACTGGTTACTCACAAGATCAGATGTAGATTCCACTTATCTGGAGGCTGAATTAATTGCGAATGAGTCTGTTTTTATGGATTAAAAGGTATGTGATATATCCCCTTCAAGGCTAATATGCCAGGCCATAGCCCGGCATATTTCGTTATCATACTGTCTGGAAATTGAGAATAATTTCTTCCTGAAACAGATTTTGATTCATATCCGGGTCTACATCCTAATCTTTGCAATATCAGCAAATCCACCGGGGAAATATTTCTGACTATTTATTTTGTATTTTTTTTGTTATTTTCTAGAGTCAAAATTACTTCTCCGATTAAGATTTATTAGAATTGAGAAATTAAAATCGAAAATATTGAAAATTTAATTAAAAAGCTGATATTTATATATTCTTATTTCAAATCTAACTTAAACGTTATCAATTGTTTAGGCACAATAATTTTTATTGGCATAAATTTTGTCGATAAAAGTGTATCCATCAGGTTAAAATAATTTTATTACCAGAAAACTTTATCAAGCGGGTTGAACCCATGAAATCAAAACATTTAGTAGTACTCGCCGCATTCATTGCAGTGAGCACCCTTAGTATCCAGGCCCAGGATATTGTGACCAAAGGCAGATTTACTAACTCAGTCTATGCTTTCGAAACACCTCTTTTAGGAGGAACGGATGATTCTGAAACCCATGTATTTCTGTTTCAGTATCTCCGCTTCCAGGCAAGGATGAAAGAATTGAACCGCTTAACATTTAACCTTGATACGCGTGTATTGACGGATTTACAGGAAGATATTGACGAAGATCTTCGTTACCGTATCAATCGAATATCCCTTTCTGCACAGGACCTGTTCGGCGGATATCTTGATCTGGAGGTGGGACGGATCTTTTATCATCCGGGCATCACTTTTGGTAGTCTCGATGGTGCGAATCTAACCCTAAAACCGGTGCGGGATCTGCAGGTCCAATTGTACGGTGGCGTTGAGTCGCATCTGCTTCGCAGTTATAAGCTGTATGAGTTTGATGATGCTGCTGTTTATGGTGGCTCATTAAAATATTTTAACTTATATCAAACCGATTTGCAATTATCCTATCTGCAAAAAACCTACGCCAGTGAGATACAATGGCAGATTGTCGGGCTAAATGTATCCAATTATACCCTCCCCGCGTGGAAATTTCTGCTGCAGGCTCATTATGACATCGCCAACAGTCGTTTGCATCGCCTCTATTTTTCAACACGTTTTTCTCCTTCTAAGAAATTTTATTTAAATGTAAACCTGAAACAACAGCATCCGCAGGTATATGCCGACTCCTATTACAATATATTTGATTTAAAAGAATATCGTCAGGCTGGTTTAGGTGGTACCTATTATCTGACGGATAATTATTCAGTGACCGCCAATTATCACCTGTTTATGCTTGAGGAGGGACAGGGACATCGCCTTATCACTTCGGTAAATAATAGTAATGGCTCTGTTGGACTGGTGTATGAAACCGGTGATCTCGGCGATCAGTTAGGTTTTCTGATTAATTATGGATATGAATTTATGCCCGGACTCATCGGTTCAGTCTCAATCGATTATATGCGCTACCGCTTTGAGGAAATATATGCCTATGAAAATCAACTGGCCAATGCCCTGCGATTGACGTATACTTACTCCCAACATTGGAAAACCGATCTTGAGTATCAGTTGCTGAACAATAAGTTTAAGGATACAGATCATCGTGTTTTAAATCATATTCACTTTATATGGTAAAAGGTAAACCATGAAAAAGACTACTATTCTATTCAGTTGCATTGTTTTTATCTGGGGTGTAACCCTGATGGCACAAGAGGATACATTGATATTTTCGCATCAGTTCCATCATGAGGATGGCGGGGCGTCTTGTACCGATTGTCATGGTCCGGCGACCACTAGCCTTAATCCGGGAGATAACTTATTACCTTCCATGGAAACCTGCTATACCTGTCATGATGAAAATGATACCGAGTGTACCTTCTGTCACACCAATCCAGATAATGCCATGGAGGAGCCCCGAATCATTGATTATTCCGCCCGTTTTGCCCATAAGACCCATATCGATGCTGGCGAAGAATGTATCACCTGTCACGTGGGGATAATTGAAAAGGACAAGCCTACTGCTGAGAATCATCTACCCGGTCGTGATCTTTGTACTGATTGCCACGGTATGGCCGATTTCACGGAAGAAAAAGAGCAGTGTCTGAGCTGTCATGGGCAGGATTTCATCCTTCGGCCGGAAAATCATATGGTTTCCTGGAATAAAGATCATGGCATTGCATTCGAACTGCAGTCAAATTCATGTAATCATTGTCACTCGAATAATTACTGTATTAATTGCCATGAGGGAGACAATTTGGATCATGAAGTGCATCCGCTTAACTACCGTATCACCCATGGCTTGGAAGCAAAGGCAAATAAAGAAAATTGTCTTACCTGTCACCGGGAATTTTCATTCTGTAATGATTGTCATCAAATTGAGATGGTCATGCCCAAGAATCACAGTTACGCCGGATGGTCAAATACAATAAACGGTGGGCAGCATGCCAGGGAGGCTCAGTATAATTTCGATTATTGTCAATCCTGTCATAGCCAGGCCAATTCCGATATTGTATGTATCAAATGTCATGGAAAATAGTATTGATGATTATAAGTTAAACAGGATATCATATTAGCCAGAATATAAACACGGGCTTTTTGATTTAATCTGCGATCGTCCGCCTGCTAAGGGTGATGCAAAACGGTATTTGCATCCAACAAGAACCCTGTCGCCAATGATGCAAATGATTCCGATTCCTTGGGGTCATTTTTTAATAATGCCAAGCTAATAACAGGAGTAATATGTATAAATACGTAGTATTTTTATCTTTACTTCTTTCAGGATTTCTGTTCGCACAATCGGTTGAGGAATGTATGGACTGTCATAATGATGAGGATATGACCAAGACAGTACATGACAGCCTTGAGGTCTCTCTTTATGTAGATCCGGAGATCTATCAAAAGTCCATTCACGGTGATATGGAATGTATTGACTGTCACTCTACCATTGAAGATGTTGACCACGCCGAGGATTTGCCGGATGTGAACTGCGCGGAATGTCATGATGGTTCACAGGAGGAATACAGTCAAAGTATTCATTCCTTAGCAATAGATGACAACAACGCCCTATTTATCGGCTGTAAGGATTGTCATGGGACCCATGATATAAAGGCCTCGGACGATTCGACTTCCCGCACTTTTGTATTGAATATAGAGAATACCTGCGGTCATTGCCATTCCCGGCCGGATGTAATATCAAGACTTGGATTACGAGGAGAAGGACCCGTAAAAGCCTATCATAACAGCGTTCATAACAAAATATTGCAGGAGGAGCCGGAAAAAGGCGCGCCCACCTGTATCAGCTGCCACGGATACCATGAAATCTATCTTATGAGTGATCCGCGATCCAAGTTTAATAAGCTTAACCGGGCAGAAACCTGTGGTGAATGTCATGCAGAAGAAAAGGCGTTTTATTATAAAAGTATTCACTGGCGAGCGGTTCAGCATGGTCATTTTGAATCACCCACGTGTAATGATTGCCATGGCGAGCACCGTATCGATTCTCCCAGGGACAAGGATGCTATTACCAACCGGCTCAACCTTTCCTCTCAGGTATGTGCCAATTGCCACGCCTCACAGGCGATGATGGCTCGTTTTGGTCTGGATGCGGAAAGAATTCAATCTTACAACCGCACGTATCATGGGCTCGCTGTCTTAAAAGGTTCCCCGGAAGCCGCTAATTGTACCAGTTGTCACGAGGTTCATGCGATCATGTCGGTGAATAATCCCGAAGCCAGTGTGCATCCGAATAATCTGGAAAGGACCTGTGCAAAGTGCCATGAAAACATAAACGCAGATTTTATAAAAATTTCCGTACATCCGAAGGACCTGGAAACGCGGAACCCTGCCGGATTTTATACCAAAAATATTTATATCTGGCTCATTTTTGTGATCATTGGGGGTATGATTATTCATAATATCGTCATTTATACTTATTACATCAGACAAAAACGCCAGGAAATAAAAAATTCCAGAACCTATCGGCGTTTCCAACGGTTTGAAGTTTATCAGCATGTGCTGTTAATTCTGAGTTTCTTGATTCTGGTAATTACAGGTTTCGCCTTGAAATTCCCCAACGCCCTCTGGGTGGAAAGTCTGGTATCGATTGGTATGAGTGAAGAAATTCGGTCTTTATTACATCGCATTGCTGCAGTTGTGCTGATTGCCATATCATTTGTTCAGTTCGCCTATTTTGTATTTAACCGCAAAGGAAGAAGAGATATTATCGGTATGATCCCGAAAATCTCAGATATTACCGGTTTCTGGCAAAATATGAAATTTCATTTGGGTAAAACAAATCGAAAACCAAAGTTCGGTCGTTGGGATTATACGGAAAAAGCAGAATATCTGGCCCTTATCTGGGGAACGGCTGTCATGGCCCTGACGGGATTGATTCTTTGGTTCCCTGAATTTTTTGTCCGCTATTTACCGTCGTGGATGTTTGAAGTCGCAGAAATTATTCATTATTTTGAGGCCTGGTTAGCCACTCTGGCGATTATTATATGGCATTGGTTCTTTGTTATCTTTCATCCTGAAAAATTTCCTATGAGTCTGACCTGGATGGATGGGAAAATAACCGAGGAAGAACTCAAGCACCACCATCCGTTAGAATATGAAGAACTCCAGGAAGAAAAAAATAAATAACAAATAACAAATATCAAATATCAAATAAATTCCAAATCACAATTTTAGAAATTCTGTCAATAAAATTTCGGGCATTTGTACTTTGAAATCTGCGCTATGCTATTGTATCAAAAAACTTTGTTTTTTTAGTAAAATTTTTGCTACTCGGCTTATTCATTTCTCGCCCGTCTGCGCCGGACAGGCTAAGGCGGAGCGACGCGACTATTTATAAATAATTATTTTAGTTTTTATCTGTGTTAATTCGTGTCCGCCATGTTGTATATCCCGTTACACGGGATAGGCGGATCCGCCTTTCGGCGTGATAATCCGTAGTTAATAAATTCTTTTTTCTTTTGTCTTTTTTCTTATGTCTTTGATTTGTTTGCAGCCTTGGGCTGCGGAATGATTAGATCATGATAATAATCTTATTCCGGTGTAAGAGATTTCAATTAATTATTTTGGCTAATGTATACGGAATCATAGAATAATGCGTTCATTCAGAATGTGTCCGGTATTATTTTCTTTTTTTCTGCTAAGTTCGTTTTCGATGGCAGATAATGACGCATGTTTAGATTGTCATTCCGATGAAGACCTGACCACCGAGCGTCGGGGTCAAAAGATTTCCCTGTTTGTAGATGATAAGATATTCAGCGGTTCGGTTCATATGGATATGGAATGTATTGACTGTCATCCGGATGCTGATGTCGAAGATTTCCCTCATCCGGAACAATTAACGGCCGTCAATTGTGGTGAATGTCATGATGATGAACGCCTGGATTTTGATGCCGGAATTCACGGACAGGCATTAAAAAAGAAAGCACCATATGCACCCGATTGTGCCGAATGTCATGGAAAACATGATATTCGCTCTGCAGAAGATGTAAAATCTCCGATTTATAAGATGCACATTCCCTATTTATGCGGTAAATGTCACCGTGAAGGGGCACCGGTGGCAAATGTATACAATATTTCTGAGCACAACATCATTGAAAATTACAGTCAGAGTATGCATGGTGAAGGGATGTTCAAAAAAGGCCTGATCGTCACAGCAACTTGTACCGACTGTCATGAAAGTCATATGATTTTGCCCAGAAGTTTTGCTAAATCATCGGTCTCAAGACAGAATATCGCCGCGACCTGCATGAAATGTCATTCACGCATTGAGGAAGTACATACGCAGATCATTCGCGGAGAACTCTGGGAATCCAAGCCGGGAGCGATTCCTGCCTGTACGGATTGTCATTTACCGCACGAGGTGCGGAAAGAATCGGTTGCTTTGAATATTTCCGATCGCTCCTGTCTCCGATGTCATGAGCAGTCGAATGTTCACAAGGTTATTGATGGTAAAAAAATATCGCTTGTGGTAAAAAGAGAGGATTTGTCTGAATCAAGACACCGAAATATCCCCTGTGTTAAATGTCATTCAGATGTAAATCCCCGGTTAAAACGGCCCTGTACTACCGCCGGGAAAATTGATTGTTCAACCTGTCACGCAAAAATATCACGCGAATACTATTCCAGCGGCCATGGCGAGGCCTTCCTGGCGGGCGATAAAAATGTACCCTATTGTGTTCATTGTCACGGGGATCACAAGGTTAAATCACACCTGGATGAAGAGGCATCAACATACCGGGCAGGAATACCAAAATTATGTGGAGAGTGTCATAAAGATGATGGAAAAGCATCCCAGGCTAAACTGCATCAAACCAATGCATTCACAGATTATTCTACCAGCGTCCACGGGGAAGGTCTGACAAAAAAAGGACTTCTTCCAAGTGCCATTTGCACCGATTGTCATAATACGCATCTGATTCTATCCGAGGATGATCCCAGTTCCAGTGTCTATCATAAGAATGTTCCGGCTACTTGTTCCACTTGCCACCGGGGTATCTATAAGGAATTCATAAAGAGTATTCACTTTTCCCCAGATGACCACATAAAGCAAAAACTGCCAACATGTAGTGATTGTCACAACTCACATACAATTTCTGCTGTTGCTCAGGATAAATTTGTGTTTGAAGTAACTGAACAGTGCGGTAACTGTCATAAGGATCTGTCGGAAACATATTTTGATACCATGCATGGGAAAGCGTATTCTCTTGGTTATTTAAAAGCCGCCAAATGTTCCGATTGTCATGGTGCCCATAATATTTTAAACGTAGATGATCCGGATTCTAAAGTGGGATTTAAAAATGTCGTTGCCACCTGTCAGCAGTGCCATAGCAATGCGAATGAAAGATTTGCCGGTTATTTAACTCATGCCACCCATCACGATAAAGTAAAATATCCGATTTTATATTATACCTATTGGTTTATGACGTCGCTCCTGATCGGTGTTTTTGGATTTTTTGGATTACATACATTATTGTGGCTGCCGCGTTCCATGCGGCAAATGTTCAAGCGAAAGCAAGAAGCGAAGCAAGAAGGCAGATATTATATACGACGTTTTTCAACCGCACAAAGAGTTACACATATATTTGTTATCATCAGTTTTATTTTATTAGCTTTGACCGGAATGGCAATAAAATTTTCAACCATGCCTTGGGCACAATTTATAGCGGATTTATTTGGCGGTGCTCATAATGCCGGCCTGATCCACCGAACGGCAGCAATTATAACCTTTGGTTATTTTGGGTATCATCTGTATTCGCTGATCAAAGAGAAACGGCAGCAGAAGGTCGGTCTGATTAAATTTATCTTCAGCAATGATTCAATTATGTTTAATTTACAAGATATAAAGGATTTTTGGGCAACCATGAAATGGTTTTTTGGTCTGGGCCCGCGGCCAGCTTATGGCCGATGGACCTATTGGGAAAAATTTGACTATTTTGCCGTATTCTGGGGTGTGGCTATTATCGGTCTCTCCGGTCTCATCAAATGGTATCCTGAATATTTTACTTATGTACTACCGGGCTGGATGATAAATGTAGCCGCTATTGTTCATAGTGATGAAGCTTTGTTAGCGGTTGGTTTTATCTTCACCATACATTTTTTTAATACACACCTGCGCCCGGAAGCATTTCCAATGGATAAGGTAATATTTAGCGGACTGGTACCGTTGGAAGAATATAAAAATGATCGGCCACGTGAATATGAAGCACTAAAAAATAGCGGAGAGTTACGTAAGCGGATAATTAAAGATCAGATCTCAGAAAAAAAACAAAAAGTAATCACGGTTTTTGGCTATACAGCGCTGTTAATAGGAATAACACTAATCGGCCTGATCATCTACTCCGTTTTATTTGGATATAATTAATTAATTACATAAATCTCTATTTAAAAAAGTGAGGGATACATTGAAGATTACATATTTTTTTATGCTTGGCATTTTCTTATTTTTAATCAGCGCTTGTTCTGAAAATGCAGAACCTGTTGAAAGTGTGACTCATCCCTTGGGTTGGAATGAACAGGGTACCTCTAATTTCCATGGAAAGAAAGTACTGCAGGTCGGATCTGATTTCTGTACCTCCTGCCATGGTAATGATTATTCCGGTGGTGAGAGTGGTATTAGCTGTGCCGGTTGCCATGCCGATTATCCACACCCGGCGGAATGGACATCACCAACAAGCACCCTTTCTCATGCTGCGTATATAAAGAATAGCAATTGGTCAATGCAACGCTGTAAAACATGTCATGGCGTTAATTATACCGGCGGTTCCAGTGGCGTATCATGTTTCAACTGTCACAAGCAGTCCGGAGGACCGGAAGCCTGCAATACCTGTCATGGTAGCGGCGCAGCGCCAGTCTCAGATCTGACCACCTGGGCGCCGCCAATAGATCTGGATAACCATGTTGAAACAACCGCGCCGGGAGTTGGTGCTCATCAGTCTCATCTGAAGAATTCATCCCGGTCAACCGCATTTGCGCAGGATTGTCAGATGTGTCATGCCGATATTGATCATTTTGGTGATCCCAATCATATCAATGGTGCTGTTAGTATTGAATTCACACCCATCGCTACAAACTGGGGAAAATTGACACCTGTCTATAATTTCAATTCGTACAATTGCTCGAATGTTTACTGTCATGGAAATTTTGCATTAAAGCGGGATGAAAGTGTTAACCAGGATATGTATAGTGATTCCGTGATGACCGGAAACAATCCGGTGATGGACTGGACAGCAGTGGGTGAAGGATTATCGGCGTGCGGCACTTGTCATGGACTGCCTCCCACGGGTCATATTCAACGACCGGACTGTGCCAGTTGTCATTATACCGTGGTGGATGAAAATAATAATATCATTGATAAGGACAAACATATTAATGGTTTTGTAGATGTTTATTAGCCTGAATTATTCACAAATCTTAAGGTCAGATTCAATAACTTCTATGAAATCAATTATTTAACTCCCCCTTAGAAAAGGGGGTGGGGGGGGTGTCTATCAAAAAAGGTTATAGGATAATTAAAATTTTTACAACCCCTTAGTCCCCTTTTTTATTCGTTTGATGAATACCGATCAGCGAAGCAGTTGTGAAACTGATTGTTTTGTGTTGATATTATAAATAACCTGAGCAAATAAGGGAGCAACAGACACCTCATGATACCAGGGTGTTTTTTTTATGAACGCTTCTCCCCAGTATACGGCATCGGTACCCATAACACACGTAATATCCCCATTGTCATAGGCTTCCTGCATTATTTCAAGTGCCGGATGATTAAAGAAAGGCAGGCTGCAGGCAATATAAATATTTTTTGCATTGTGTAATTTCAGCAGTCTTGCTGCATTAACGATAGTACCACCGGTGCTTATCATATCATCAGGGATAAGCACGTCCTTACCAGACACATTTCCCACCAACCGCATACTGTCAACAACACTGGTTTTGGAATAGTCCCGGGCCTTATCGACGATAGCCATATCGGTTTGCAGACGATTTGAATAGTATCGCGCCTTTTCGGCCCCACCAATGTCAGCGGCAGCAACCAGCAGATTCTTGATGGGGAAGTGTTTTTTGAAATACCTAATAAGAGTATTTGATGCATGAAGATCTTCAAGTTTTGCCCGGTTAAAGAAACCCTGAATCGCCTCAGCATGAATGTCCAGGGTGATCACCCGGTCTGCACCTGAAATCTCCAGGAAAGAAGCGATCTGTTTGGCGGTGATCCCTTCACGTGTTTTTTTACGTTCTTGCCTTGAATATGGAAATTGAGGGAGGATAATAGTGACAGAATCAGCATCGGACTGATAGGCGGCACTGACAGCGGTTAATAGTGCCAGCAAATTATCATTGATACTCTTTTGAGAGAGGGGATCATCGACGGACTGCACGATATATAGATCAGCTCCCCGTATATTATCCTTGATCACTGTTTTGATTTCCTGGTTGGCAAAGGTCACCTCTTCGCTATTTACCAACGTCAATCCGGATTTCGGCGTCTTTCTTTTAATAACCTTATTAAGATGTTTAATAATACGTTTCGCCAGGGGTTTGCCGGACTCACAGGCCATCAGGGCTAATTCACCCCGGCTTGATTCATCTGCAACGTATCGAACTGATTTCATTATTTTTCCTTTTAATCCTTATTTAAATATTCTGAACGGAACTATTTATAAAAAGTCTCTGTACATGCCTGCCGCGGCGGATTCGCCACCGTCCGGCGGCCTCTGTGGCTATCTTTTTAATGGAAATTACGGAATTTTAATATATTCTTTAAAATGTTTTTGAATAATTTTCAATAACTTAGCATGAATCTTCCCATTACTGGCAACGGTGTATGCATTGTTAAGGTAAGAAACCTCGCCCCAAAAATCCGTGATACGTCCACCAGCCTCTTCAATAATCAGTGCGCCGGCAGCTACATCCCAGGGGCTTAAACCGATCTCCCAGAAACCGTCAAATCGGCCGGCAGCAAGATAGGCAAGATCAATAGCAGCTGCACCCATCCGTCGCATGCCGCTGCAATACCGAAATAAATCTTGAAAGCAATGCATGTAGATCGGCAGGAATTGCTTATTTTTAAAAGGAAAACCGGTCGCGAGTAAACAGTTTTCTAATCGGTCATTATCACTGACTTGAATACGATTTTGATTTAAAAAAGCTCCCTTGTTCCTTTCGGCAAAAAAGAGCTCCTCTCTCATGGGGTCATAAATGACGCCTAATTGAATATTCATCTTGTACCGGAGGGCAATGGATATGGCAAAGATCGGAATCCCGGTAATATAATTCTTAGTCCCGTCCAATGGATCAATGATCCATTCATAGTCGCTTTTTTGTACGTAACTTCCGCTTTCTTCAGCCAGAAACGAGTGGGCAGGGTACTCCGATCGAATGATCCCGATTATTTTATCCTCGGTTTTCTCATCGACAAATGTCAGAAAATCATTCCGGCTTTTTACCCGGATATCAGTGGAACTGATTTTTCCAAAATTTTCTTTTAATATGCCGGCAGCGGTTGTTGCTGCTTTTATGGCTAAATTTAACATGATTTTATCTCATTTCTTCTCATCCGTGTCACCGACCCGTTTCAGCAATTCTCTAAACCTTATACCAGAGACGCATTGCAATGCGTCTCTACATGTTTCACGCGTCAATCTATTTGCCCATATACCTTATACCCATCGGGCATGGCACGCCATGCCCCTACACGCTTCACGCTCTTCGCTTCTTTATATTCGGATTTCCCCAAATTCTTTCAATTTATCAATAACCAATTTTTTAATTTCCTCCAGTCGCTCTTCTGTTTTCGCCTCAAATCTCAGAACGAGAACGGGTTGGGTATTGGAGGCTCTTACCAACCCCCAGCCATCACCGAACAATATACGAACACCGTCAATACTGATGACCTCGTAATGTTTTGAAAAGTAGTCTGCTGCTTTGCGGGCGATCTCAAATTTAATTGGATCAGAAGTAGTTTCTGCCCGAATCTCCGGTGTATTAAAGTAAGTTGGCACATCTGAAAGTAAATCTGACAACTTACCATCCGTTTTGGATAGCAGTTCCGCCAGGCGGGCGGAAGCGTAGATGGCATCATCATATCCAAAATAGCGATCGGCGAAAAACAGATGACCACTCATCTCACCGGCAAGTGGCGAATTGATCTCTTTCATTTTCTTTTTTAAAAGGGAATGTCCTGTTTTCCACATTACCGGTTTTCCACCAAATTTCTCAATCATTTCCGGTAAAGCCTGGGAACATTTTACTTCAAAAATGATCGGAGCCCCGGGATGGGTGCGCAGAATATCGCGACTGAATATAATCAATAACCGATCTCCCCAGATAATCTGCCCGTTCTCATCAACGACACCGATACGATCTCCGTCCCCATCGTAACCAACGCCAAAGTCTGCCTTGCGCTTTTTTACTTGGGATATCAAGGTCTGGATATTTTCAGGAACCGTAGGATCCGGATGATGGTTTGGAAAATTTCCATCGGGTTCAGGGAATAAATCAATAACGTCCAGTCCGAGGGATTTAAAAAGAGGCTGGGCAACAGGTCCTGCTGCACCATTTCCCGAGTCCAATATGATATTCAACGGTCGTTTGATCTCAATATTATTTTTTATGTGATTGATATACTCGTCGATTAGGTAAACCTTTTCAGTGGAACTATGACCACGGCTGAATTTTTCCGAGGTAATAATCGTTTTTATTTTTTGGATATCTTTCCCGAAGATCGGTTCTTTACGCAAGGTAAGTTTAAATCCGTTGTAATCCGGAGGATTGTGGCTCCCGGTAATCATAATCCCACCCTCAACCGGCAGTGTAAACATGCTGAAATATTGAACGGGTGTGGGAACCGGACCAATATCAAAAACATGGATACCGCATTTTGTAATTTCTTCGATCAAAATATCACGGATGTGTGGCGTGGATAATCTGATATCGCCGCCGATTGAAATGCTTTGAACCCCTGCACGCTTAAAATAGGTTCCAAATCCCTTACCAAGCCGGGATAAAACAGGATCCGTAAAATCTTTATTAATGACACCGCGGATATCGTATTCCCTGAATATATAAGGATTCATCATGGATTCTCCTTCTTGATCTGACAGTCACATTCATTGCCGTATTCGTTAAAGAATAGACATCATTCGTCCGATATATAAAAGATAGAAACAGATTTATAATCTCGACATCGTAGAATTATAAGTCTTTAATTTAATTTAATTCAGTACAAGGTTCAAACACGATTATTATAATTATGGTCGATGATTATAAGTACTGGTTGTTATATCTTTCTCCTTATGGGTTTTGCATTTACCCGGCGCGCTTTACGGTTAAATACGTTCTATAAGTGGAGAAAAAAATACAAAATTTAAAAAGGCCATTGACTTTGTAGTATATTTTTATAATTTTTCAATAATGAATAGAAGTGATACACGGGAAAAACAGAAAATGAAAGACAGAGTATTAAGAGCATTGGAAAGTGTGCGACCAGGTCTACAGGCCGATGGTGGAGATGTGGAATTAATTGATGTAGATGAAAATGGCAAGGTACTGGTTAAATTAACCGGCAATTGTGGTGATTGCCCAATGTCCAAAATAACGCTTCAGCAGGGGATCGAAAGAATATTAAAGACACAGGTACCTGAAGTTACCTCCGTTGAGGCAATTGATCACTAAATAAGAAAGTTTGGAACAGGTTGATTGAAGTAAATGTAAATGGAATATTCCTGACCCAATCACAAGCCAGTGGTATTATTCTCAAGGAGAAGAACGGGGATCGAACCTTACCGATAGTTATTGGCGAGTATGAAGCACAGTCAATTGCCCTTGGTTTAGAAAATATAAAGCCACCACGTCCGATCACCCATGATTTAACATTGAGCATATTGGAATCTTGCGGCGCAAAAATGGATAGCGTTCTTATCACTGAATTGAAAAATAATACCTATTATGCAATCATACGTTTAAAAAAGAAATTAAAATATTGGGATGTTGATGCCAGGCCAAGCGATGCCATCGCAATGGCGGTGAGAATGACGATTCCAATCTTTGTGGATGAGGAAGTGATGAATGTTGGTTCATATGAACCCGATGAAGAAGAGAAAGAGAAGAAGACCTATACCTATGAATCAGTGACCAATCAATTGGATAAATTGAAACAGGATCTTCAGAAGGCTGTAGAAAATGAAGAATATGAACGGGCCGCAGAATTACGTGATCAAATTAAAAAAATTGAATCCGGTTCTTAACAGAGTCCTTCCTTGTGTTTATTCTCAACAAGATATTTCTGAGAATATATCTTAAATTAGAGTTTATTATCATAAGTGTCCGGTTTGATAGAAATGTTTCAGTTAAGGATTAAAAAAACTCATCCCCAAACCTGCGTCTAAGCCGCATTTTCAACCTTCTCTTGAAA
>CAZBBC010000027.1:11517-38549 GCA_964489835.1 uncultured Calditrichota bacterium | reverse complement strand
CTTCGACCTTCTCTTGAAAAGAGAAGGGGCTCCCTAAAGTCCCTCTCTTTCCAAGGGAGGGATTTTGGGTGAGTTCTTTAAATCAAGTCCTTATGCTATTAAAATATCCAAATCGATTGATATTCTGGTGATATTCAAGGATGAAGTTAGTTTCAACCGGACACTATTGTTTTGAAATATCTATTGCATTCGATATGTAAATGTGTATATTTATATAATATATACACATCGAGAGCAGGCATATGAGAACAAATATTGTTATTAATGATGAAATAATGAATCAGGCCCTAACGATCGGCGGCTATCGGACAAAAAAGGAAGCGGTTGAAGCAGGATTGAAATTAATTGTTCGGCTTAAAAAGCAGGAAGAAATTAAAAAATACCGGGGAAAATTGAAATGGGAGGGTGATCTGGATGAAATGAGATCAAATACATGATTCTTGTAGACAGTTCCGTCTGGATCGATTACTTCGATGGTACGCTGACAACACAGACTGATTTTTTAGATAAGATATTGGGTAAAGAACTGATTATTGTAGGTGACATTATCTTGCTGGAGGTATTACAGGGATTCAGATACGATCGTGACTATACCATTGCACGTAAGTCTTTAGAAGTATTTCCTTTTAGAAATATGCTCGGTAAAGGAATTGCCCTAAAAAGTGCTCAGAATTATCGTTATTTAAGAAAGAGAGGAATAACGGTTAGGAAAATGATAGATATAATTATTGCTACCTTCTGCATCGAGAATAATATCGAATTGCTATATTCAGATAAAGATTTTGGTCCACTGGTTGATCAGTTAAACCTGCGAAATGCGCTATCCAGAAAATAAGGTGATGTATTAGTCCCAGTCTAAATCTTCGAACGTATTAATTGAATCTTATCGCCATTGCAACGCTTTTGTATAATTGTTCTCTTTGGCTTGATCAAATTTTAAAAGAACTCTATAAATATATTAAAGGCATATATTGATAAACGTATTGTCTCAAAAGAGATTATGGCATAATTTATGAGCGTTTCCGGTTATTTATGGAGAAATGGTTTATGGACATTTTTGGATTGTCAATATCTGCTGATTTCTATGCCTATGCCGTAATACCACTATTTATTTTTATAGCCCGTATATGCGATGTTACCTTAAGTACGATCAGAATAATAATGATCTCACGTGGGAACCGGTCTCTTGCTGCAGTGCTGGGTTTTTTTGAAGTAATTATCTGGCTTGCCGCCATAACACAGGTTTTAAGTAATCTTAATAATATCACTTCATATCTGGCTTATGGAGCAGGATTTGCCATGGGAAACTTCCTGGGGATTTCTATAGAAAACCGCCTTGCGATGGGTATGCAGGCAGTTCATATTATTACAGAAAGCAACATGAGAGCCTTGTCCATGATTCTGCGAGAAGAAGGGTTTGGATTGACCAATCTTGAAGCGACAGGATTAAAGGGTCAGATGGACTTTATTTATGTTGTTACACCTAGGAAACGAATCAAGGAGCTCATGTATATTACTAAAGAATTTGATCCGCATGCTTTTATATCAGTCAGTGATTTGCGCTCATCAAATTCCGGATTTTTCGCCTCCAAAACCAATCATTCATGGTGGCCAAAAGCTATCGTTAAGAAAAAATAGAACTTTATCTACTTCTCCTCTGCAAGCGATTGTTTAGCACACGGTAAGTCCGCCCATGGTGGAGAATCCCGCAGAATGGGATTTCGTTCACCTTGTATAGCAAGGTTCACTCAAACTTCGATCTATTATTTAAATATCATTTGTCTTAATTCATTTTTTTTACGTTTTTCAGATTAACCGCTTTTAACACCACCGGGCCGATCAGGCCGGAGTCCATTAATGGCCAGACCGAGGCATCAAATTTTTCATAATTGATATTTACAAAATTGATATCGTGGAAAATTCTCCAGGGTACCTGACGGCGGTCCATATCGGCAATCCGGTTGGCCGAAAGATTGGTCACTTCCACCTCCAGCAGGTTTTTACCACCATGCAGGAATTTTCCCACCAGCATAGAGAAGGGGATACTCCATAAAGTACCCGCCGCCTGTCCGTTTATTATAACCCGGGCACTCTCGCGAACCATGCCCAGATCAAGTATCCAGTCATCCGATCCTTTAGCCGGGAGATCAAAACGGATCGAATAGCGGGCGGTGCCGGCAAACCGCATGGTTTCCTTATCCGGAAAAGTTGTCCACGATTTGAGTTCACTGGTCACAAAAGAATCCGGTAAGACCGGACCACCGTCAATAAAATTTATTTTCCACTCTCCGCTAATTTCAAAAACCTCTGCTTGATCCTGAAAGTATTTCCATGGCGGTGCTTCGATCTTTTGCGATTGGAAGGTCTGCAGGATATATGATTCACCGGGCGCTATTTGCAGGTAGACCTCGGATTTACCTTCTTTTTGCCGGGTGGCGGCGGCACCAAAGGCCGAGGATGCCGGATCCAGTATCAATGCGGATTCAAAAGGAACCGCCATCGGAATCCAGCCGTCGATAGTTTTATCCGAAAGATTGGCCAGAAAATAGTAATGCCCCTGTTGATACCTGCGGCGGATAAAACCGATACCATTTGGGGCTATGGTTTCCTGATTAATCCCTGTCTTCGCCAGCATTTCCGGCAGGTTCTCTCCCAGCAGGACCTCTCCTTTGCCGACAATGGCTTTGCGCAATCCCTTATCTCCTACTGGATCAAATTTTATTTCCGGAATACTTTCGGCTAATAACTGCCTTCTATGCGCAAGATCAGCAAGACCGGGTACATCCGCCGGCAATTTACCATTTACCAAAATCTTAGCTCCCTTATTTGCCAGAACCATTAGTTTTTTCCATGTCCCCACCGGCAAGTGCTCGCACTCTGGTATTAAAATCGCCCGGTAATTGCCACCGGGCAACCGTATCGCATCATCTGCATAATCAGCGGAAAGTAGCTGCTGATCGGATATATAATCAAAGGCATAACCTTTCTTTTTTAATTCCGCCGCCATTTCCCCGAAATTTGAATCAGTAAACCATTCATTCTTATGAACCGTAAACTGCCGGATCATTAAATCATCACTATGCCAGATATCATACACCGGCCAATAAAGCAGTAACTCATTATCAGGTTTCCCTGCTTGCAAAATCGATTGGCAACGGGCCACATACGCATTAAGGGCCGGAAAATCACGCCAGATGGCATTTTCCTTTTCAAAGTGAGTGGAAGCATAAAAGAGCCAGCCCGGCCATTCGGTCTCGGCAGGTGTATAGGCATTACCATGATAAAAAATATGATTGATCCCGGAGAGGAATAGCTGATCAATTTCCGGTTTAACCTGTGATAAAGCCCCTTTATAATGTTCACGCATCCAGGTACAGGTTTCGGAGGCAATCAGCGGTTTGCCGGCGACATGAGCCGCGGAAGACGCAAACTGAAGAACCAGGGGATTCGGTGCATCTTTCCCTACATTTTGCAGATCACGCCGGAATCCCGGTATCTTAACGGGTGTGGATCCGAATATCTCCGTTTCCGGAATATCCGCTGCCCCATACAAATCAAGCAGATTGGCCGGCGCCCCGTGGGCCTGTTCACGGGTTAAACAACCCCTGTCGTGGGACCACTGACACCACCGTTGAATATATGCAAGATGCAGTTCGGCTAAGGTTTCCCTGTAATCAGATTTTAGGCGAAAAATTTCATCCGTTTCTTCCTCTCCAAACAGTAAGGGCAGATATTGCTGCAAATCATAGCCGCGCCGGATCTTAAATTCATCTAAAAAATCATCCGTCCAGTTGGCATTATAATATTCATAGGAGTCATGATATTGTGCCCGCGGCGTTTGTCCCTTATAGTTGTCAAAAGCTTTGTTAAATCGCTGCAGATAATAATCCAGTTTTCTAACCGAGAACGGATCAAGTACCAAGCCTTCATTCCCCGGTGCCGCACGCTTGACTTTCTGCCCGGTTCCACTCTGCCATACCCAATAGATTTTCCACTGACCGGGCGGAGCCTGCCAGTCCAGCCGCTTTTGAGTATCGACACTTCCAGTCAGATCAAGGACTTCTCCATTATCGGAATAAGCCATAATGATCGACCAATCCGGTGTATCTATTTTCTCCTGAAGCCGTTTGCCTGCGCGAACAGTAAAAATCTTGTGCTCAATCTTAACAGCCGCATAGGGCGGCGTGATATGAGAGCCGCCAAAAGGCCAGCCGGTACCGGTGGTCATATCGACCCACATTCCCAGGCGCCTGGATTCAGACACCGTATGGGCCAACATTTCCATCCATTGTGGACTGAGATAATCGATATAGCGCTGTTCCAGTCCTTTGACACCATAGATTGGTACAATCGTTACCCCGCCGATTCCTGCTTTCTGCAGATTCTCCAGGTTATAGGTAATATTTTTTTTATCCACCGCGCTCCCCATCCACCACCAATAGGTCCCCGGTTTATTTTCCATTTTCAGTTTGGGCCAGACTTTATCTGCGCTATCGAAAATCCGGTTTTCATTCAACTGGCATCCTATGCCCAATAGAATGATCAATAGAAATGAAAACAGGTATTTTAATTTTACATCCATTGATCTGTCCTCTCATGTTTAGATAAACTAAGCGAGCAAGTTATTTCTGTGTACTTTATGCTATTAACAACAACTTTATTATTTAAGCAAAAATTTTAAAAACTTTTTATCCACGAATTATATTTATAATTTTATAAAATTAAAAAACAAGAAAATAAAACAGAAAAAATTTGTGAACTCTGTTATTCAATTCGTGTCAGTCAACGCCTGCTTGCCCGGCCTGCCCGGCCTGCCCGGCGCAGACGTGGCGCAGACGTGGCGCAGACGTGGCGCAGACATGGCGCAGACGTGGCTATGACGGGATCCGGCTTCGACGGAAAATTCGTGGACTATTTTTTCTTTGTTTGCAGCATTGCTGCGTTATGAATAAATAAAAATAGAAAATCAAAATCAAAGAAACCAGTCTCAATGGTAAACTCAGCCATTTATCATGATTTTACTATTTCATTTTTCCTCATTATTCTTTAATCTATAATCAACAGCGTCTGGTTTAAAAAATAAAATGCAGAAAGCAGGACGCTTAACTGCCTACTGCTTTCTGCTCTCTGCTTTCTGTTATCTTTTTACTTTTACCATAGAGTAAGTGAATTAAGAAAAAACATGATATTAACATATCTCGCTATATTATTAACCGGCATGGCCGTGGGAATCCTTTCAACGGTTTTTGGAATCGGCGGCGGCATTATCATGGTGCCCTTACTCAGCCTGATTCTGCCTTTTTCTCATCTTGAGGCCATAGCCACCAGCCTGACTACCATTGTCCTTGTGGCGGGATTCAATACATACAATTTCTCAAGAAAAGACGTGATTGTCTGGCAAATTGTTCCGTGGATTGCTTTAGCTTCATCTGTTTGCGCATTTATTTCAGCACAGATCTCAACCATCTTACCGGAAACAATCTTAATCATCGTATTTTTATTGTTTTTATTCTACATCGCCATCCGTACATTCCTTATCCCGGACGAAAAAGAACATACGGCCATTCGTCACCATACGCGAGCGCTTCCATTGGGAATCGGAACAATCAGCGGATTAATATCGGGAATAACCGGTATTGGGGGGGGTGGGGTCACTACCCCGATGATGCTTATCGCCGGCCTTGTTAAAAATATTCAGGCCGCACCAACATCAAATGCCATCATGATATTCACCACATTTTTTGCCAGTCTCTCCTTCGCCATTACAAATTCTGAAGTAAACGGTCCCTTTACTTTGGGCTATATTCACCTCGACACCGCCGTTCTATTATTTCTTGGTAGTGCTTTCTTCTCGCGCTATGGTGTTACCCTTAATCAAAAAATTCCTCTTTTATGGCGCAAAATCGTACTCGGTCTTTTACTTCTATTCATCTGTATCCGCCTGATTTTCTTACTTGTTGAGGCATAATGGTTTGATTAATCATCCCTGAGGCAACCAGTGACAAATTCATACCAATTATATCCTCTCGACTGTATTAAAGGAGCCCGGGAATATATAGAAAATGATTCGATAGATCTGATCATTACTGATCCTCCATACGGCATCAAAGCCAACCAATTACACAAACACTACCACCGGCAGGAAGACCCGGTTCTTGACGGCTATGTTGAAGTTCCCGCAGAACACTATCCTGTTTTCAGTAAAGAATGGATTGCAGAGGCAGAAAGAGTATTACGCCCTGGAGGCAGTCTCTATGTCATCTCAGGCTATTCAAACCTCCCTGACATTTTAAATGCATTGCGGGAGACCAAATTAACGGAGATCAATCATATTATTTGGAAATATAATTTTGGTGTTCATACAAAGAACAAATACATTTCCTCCCACTATCATATACTCTACTATTCAAAACCCGGGGGAAATGTTACATTCAACACCTATGCACGGGTTGGGCCGGAAGAGAAGGATGAGAACAATCGATCATTAAATTACAAGGACCGCGAAGATGTATGGGTCATTAACCGCGAGTACAAACCGGGAGAAATAAAAAATAAAAATGAACTGCCCATTGAATTAATTATAAAGATCATGCAATACAGTAGCAATGAAGGTGATCTTATCGCTGATTTTTTTCTGGGAGGTTTTAGCACTGCAAAAGTTGCGATTGGCATGAATCGGTGTATCGTCGGATTTGAGATCAATAATAAATCCTTTGAATTTCATATGGGGGAAATCAGACGTCTTAAAACAGGATATCTTTTACCAACTCTACGTAAGGGTACTGATGATCAACTACCGGTTAATCAACATAAAAGATGGACGGATGAGGCGCGGGAGCAATTGAAAAAAAGATATCAGGAAATTTATCATCAAATAAAACACAAAAGACAAACGATAAGACTATTGGAAGATGAATTTGGCCGTGGTTATTTTTCCATTCTCAATCAACTTGAACAGATCAAGAAAGAGGATTAATTTTTGTCTCTGACAGAGAAAATATCTTTCTTGCAGAGATAAATATGAAAAAAGAAAAAAGACAAAAGATAAAAGAAATTGATATTCATTCATTTTTCATTTGTCATTTTTCATAATCTTTATGTGCCGCCGCGCCTGCCTGCCCGGCGCAGACGGGCGAGAAATTTTTATGAATAAACGAGGCTGAAAAAAGCCATACAGAATATTCTTTTAAACAAAAAAAATAAATATTAGAGAATAATTGTATGATTTATATCGTTCTTACAGTCGATACATTAAAAAAACATTGCAACAGTTACAGTAAAAAAAGGAGATCTTAATGAAGACTTACATCAAGCTATTCAGTCCTATTTTGTTACTCATTCTAATGGTAAATATGGCCCAGGCCCATTGCCAGGTGCCTTGCGGTATTTACGGTGATCACATGCGATTTGAGATGTTCCGTGAGCATATCGCCACACTCGAAAAGTCGATGAATCAGATTAATGAACTTTCAAAGAATGCCAACAGCAATGTTAATCAGCTCGTGCGCTGGGTTAATAACAAAGACCATCATGCGGATGAATTTACCAACATTGTTACCTATTATTTTCTCGCCCAGCGTATAAAAATTAAAGATCCACAGAACACCACTGAGTTTTCCGATTACCAGAATAAAGTTACCCTTTTACACCAGATGATGGTCTTTGCCATGCAATGTAAACAAACCACCGATCTGAAAAATGTAGAAGAACTAAAATCATTGGTCAATCAATTTGAAGACATTTATTTCAGTGCTGAAGAAAAAATTCATTTGAAAGAGCATCAAAAAAAATAATTAATTAGCATTAAATATATCCCACTCCTCTCTTAAGAGCCATGAATTTGAATACAGGCTAGTATTATGATAGTATAGCCAAAAACTTTGTTTGGAGCCTTGTGTTGCGCTATGAATATTTTAGAGAGAATTTTGTATGCAATGAATGGTTCTTAAGATGAGGAAGGATTTTTTGCCGGATATTTATAATCCATACCACAGGATCTTTATTCAAATTATAATTCTCAAAGCACATTATCGGATTAATATGAATGGTATCCAACCTGTGAATAACTTGTGGATAAATTGACTGTAAATCGGCCGAATATTTTAAAATCTGCTTTTACACCCCTGACTTATTCACACCATTTTATGTATCCTTCAGACAGTTGACATAAAACTTTCCGGTTCTTTTGGTTATCATAAATTATCCCCATGATTACATTCCCTAAAAATGACCAAATAAAATGACTAACAGCAATGATAGCTATCCTAAATATATTCAATGAGTTATCACATATTCATCCGTTGCCGGCTAAAGGAAATATTTTTTATAATCAAAAAAAGTCATGTATAATTATTAGCCAGCCGGGAAACGGGAATTTGGATAAATATCTACCACAGAGGATAACACTATCATTCTTCCTGAAAATTTTCCGGAAACCGAGGCGAATTTTAAACCTTTGCTTTAGATTATCACTTTTGGGGATAACTTTTGCGACCGCCTCTATCCCATCCAGAATCCTTTTCTGTGGGAAACACCAAGTACAGCCCTGCAATGAGGGCAAAAATACAGATAGCGCCTTCCAAACGCACCCCGTATTTTCTGGTACCAAACCACCGTCACTTCATTTTTACAATGCGGACAAACCGGCCGGACATCGTCTTTGCTTTGAATTTCAATCATAATCATTGCCTTTCTATACAAGTGAACGGATACTAACCTAATGATACTTAAAATATCTTACACAGTAGAATACAATTTATTCAATGGAAAATAGAATAATCTGGTCTATTCATACCGCAGCATATTGCTGCAATCAAAAAAAGAATTCGTCCACGGATTCTACAGATCTTTTATTTCTATTATCTTTGTATATGGATCCGGCAGACCCTCCGTACAATTAGTACAAATATCAATCGATCCTCGATCCGTCATTACCTGTTGACGAAACAATTTAAATTTATCACCTCGCCAAATATCCGTAAAAGAAATGCCATCGCTGAACATATTCGCGAATCCATGATCAGCATCTTTATCGAAACAGCAGGGAGAAACGATACCATCCCAATTGACCGCCGGATTCAACCATAATCGTTTACACCAGTTTTTAATCTTACCTTTTAATACGTACTCATTGCCAATGCGTATGTAACGATTAAACGCATCATCATCCGGAAGAAATACCTGACCTTGCTCATTTGAGTAAATTTGAGCGGTTTTAAAGGAAAGACGATTGAGAGTCAGTTTTTTACTTATTTGAATAATATTCTCAATTTCCTGTTTATTATGTTTGAAAACCAGAAATTGTAATTCGACCAAAGGTGTCGCACTTTTTAATCGCTTTTTGGTCCGGGAAATGCGCTCAAGTGTTTCCATTACCAGTCGATAGTTACCACCCACACGATATTTTTCATACGTTTCCTGATTTGTACCATCCATCGAAAAAATGAGTTGATCCAATCCGGAGAGTATAAGAGATTCTGCCTCCTCATCTGTTCTTATAAAATGACCGTTCGTCGATGTCTGGGTCATGATTCCCTTTTGTTTGGCATAACGAACAAAATCCAGAAAAGATTTATTGATGAATGGCTCTCCCTGATTCCATAATTGAACCTGGAGTATATAGCCCCCCACCTCATCGATCAGCTTTCTGTAATTATCATAGTCCATTTTTCCCACAGGGCGTCTCATTTCCCCGTTACCTGAAGGACACATCGGACACTTTAGATTACAGATATTGGTCGGCTCAATCATCAGGAGCGGCGGATAACCCCAGATAACCGGCTTACGTATTATCTTTGACAGAAGAAGTGAGCTGTATATCTTTGTCAAATTTATAATCCGCTTAACGGTTATATCGACATTTATAATTCTTAGAGACCGAATCAAAGATTTAAAAGGAACAATCATTTTTACTACGTTTTCTTTTTTATTTATTTAACTGAATGAAACTATATTATAATTCCAACATAAATAAATGCCATTTGGACTTTGGAACTGGGTACTCGGAATTGGGAATTCACGGATTCCAGTTCCAAGTTCCCAGTTCCTAATTCCATGTTTCCTTATACCCTATACCTTATACCTTTAGGGCACAACATACCGTGCTGTTGCTGTCTATCCTTTATTCCTCACATTTCGAATGGAGGCAATGATATCTCTGGTCGATTTAAGGCTGTTTTTTATTTCCCCAAACTGGGTGCGATTTTTATATATATAAAAAGCCCCGACAAGGGCCGGTATAATGGTATTTATCGTAAAAAGAAAAAGAGAGGTAGCTACGGCGTGGGCTGCGGAAACATTGTAAAAATTAAAAAAGTATACTGCCAACCCTTCACGGATGCCTAATCCGGAAATACTTATGGGAACCATTCCGGCCCCCCAGAGATAAACTACCGTATGAAAAGTAGCAGATATTGAAACGACATCCACCTGATTTAACAAGATATAGTACTGTAATCCCATGCTAATGAAGATACCGAATGCAAAGAGTAAGTTAATCGCAAAAATCCGGTGGTAATTAACATCTTTTTCTTGCAGGTCTTTTAAAACCGGAATCCGTGGAAATAAAAAATAACCGACAACAATGATTAAAAAACATATAATATAGTAGATCGTGTACTCCGGAAAGGTTAGTGGTAAAACAATCAGTAAAGCAATAACCTTAATAATAGTCTGGAAGACCTTTTCAACACCAAAGGCCAGTATTTTTCCTCGTTTTTTTCCCGGTAATAAAAATATTTTACTGAATTCGGCATGCCCTCCGGGTATGATTAAACGAAAAGCAAAACCGGCGAAAAAGGAGGGAATCAGATCTTTCATATTAAAATGAATAGAATACCGTTCGACCAGGTATCTCCAGCGACGAAATTGAAGAATCAAACTTATGACACCTAATAAAGAAACAATAAAAAGATTATAAAAGGAAATATTAAGAAAATAATTAACGAACTGTTCTCTGTCGATCTGCAGTAGGATCCAAACGACCAGTGTGATCCCGATACTTATTTGTACGGCATATATAATCCGTTGCTTAATAAGCGCTTTCATCACCGGCCTATTTTTTCCACTGATAAAACTGAAAGGTTCCAATGACACTAAAAAAGATAATATATGCAGGATAGATAACTTGCATCAAGGGCATATAGGGGACGAGATCTCTCTGCTGAAATATATTTGCTGCCTTTAATAAAGTTACATATTCCAGTGCAAATTTTATAAATAGCAATGCTCCCCATAAATATAACCGTGCCGGTAAAAACACAGGGATCATAATCAGTGATAGATAATAAAAAAATATTATCATCATAAATATAATCGATGACCAGGAAAGCTGAAATGTTTTGCTGTTTTTCCGGATCTGTTGCTGTACAACTTCTTTTAATGAAGAGGGAATCTGGGTTTGCACAAAAGTATCCGGATCGGCACAAAAATCTATAATCCCATTCTTTTGATATCTAAAATGTCCCGTAAGATGGATATCATCTCCACTTCGAAATTTCTTTAAAGCCTGAAATCCCCCCATATCCTCGTAAGAATCTTTGCGGTATGCCAGATTTCTTCCAACACTTGTAAATGGATATCCCAGCTTTGTCGGGGCTGCTGATGCGATCGATGAGAAAAGATTATCAAATTGCAATAGTTTAAAATAAAATTTATTTGATTTAATCAGAGGTGAATACCCCAACACCATCGATACTTCGGGACGAAAATAGTTTACCATTTTTTTCAGCCAGGCGGAAGGTACACTACAGTCCGCATCGGTGGTAAAAATAAGTTCGCCACCTGCCTGAGCAATTCCATTCAAAAGAGCATTTTTCTTTCCCTTTAACCATTCACTTTTTTTCTCCAGCTGAATCAATTTCCAATTAGAATTTTTCTGACAATAAGCATTAATTATTTCTGCCGTTTTATCCTCTGAATTATCGTCGACAAAAATGATCTCAAATTTTTCGCGGGGATAATCGAGTTTTTCAAGACTATCGAGACAGCCAAGAATTCTTTTTTCTTCATTCCTGGCGGCGATAATAACACTGATGGAATGAAAACGATTTTCACTTGGTTTTTTTAGCCTTGCCAATCCCAAATAAACCGCAATCAGAATAATGAAATACAAACAGCTTAGCAGGAGAAAGAGAAATGCAATCAAACGTATATTTACCTTTATTATTCATATCTCAGCCCAGGGCTACAAAAAAGAAATTAATCAATTTGCTCTATTCATAATATCTCTCGCAGAGCCGCAAAGGCGCAGAAATTACTAAAAGATAAATAATACAAAAATTAAATCATAAAGTCTGCGAAATCTATCCATAAACGGAAGTTGAAAATATTTTGTATTTTTTCTTTTGTATTTTGTCTTGTTTCCTTTGCGCCGCTGCATCTCTGCCTGCCCGGCTCGGACGGGCGAGATAAATATTTTCTCAGGATTTAATAATCAAGCCTGAACCCAAGATGAATCTCCGTTAAATTCATGTTTACTTCCGGATTGGAATACCTGGTATTTATTGCCGTCAAATTAAGATACAAGTCATTAAAAATTTCATATTGTGTATAGAATTCCACTCTTTTCTCGGTTTCCAGTAAACCTTCAAGAAATTTCCGTGTCTCCCGCGGTTCTTCCTGATCGCCAATAGTTGTACTATGGCCAATGAATATATTACCTCCGATATTTTCATTGTTATAATTTGCACCATGCTTTGATTGCCACCACTTTATGCCGGTTGTCCATCGGTGGTGCCATCCTTTTTCCAAATGCAGATAGATTACCTCCGAATTTGGACCGGCCCAGTACCCCAGAGAGCGCCCGTCGTTAATATAGCGATTGACATTATATTTGTGTGTATACACCCAGGGCATAATCGTCACATATTCGACACGCGCCGCCAGATTCGGAATGCCTGCCGGATCCGCCAAATGGATTCCTGCCTGAAAGCCATGTTTATTTCCAAACCAGTTTGTACCCAGTTTATCCTGGCGTAACTCATCGATAAAAAAGGTACCATATATCTTTAGTCCATTTGATATTTTCGATTCCACATCGATAGCCAGAAGAGCATTATCCCTGTCACGTAAATTATGCTCAGTCGCCCGAAAATAATTAACAGGAAACAGATAGGCCCAATCGGCCGAACGATTGCCATAGATAATAATCCCGCTCAATCCAACAGCCATACCTGTTAATGGTGAAAACTCAAAACGATTGCTGACGATCCATTTGTCCGGAATGATTGCCTGCCCTTCCCCTGTTTCTCCTTTTTTTTCGGCCAGCAACTTACCATGCATATAAGTAAAATTACCCCAGGTCCAGTATTTACTGACACTAAAATAAGGATATTGTTCGACATTATCAGAAAGTATCAGTATCCCTGATTCTCCAAGACCCCAGGTAGTAGGTTGCATTGCAAAATGAAAATCAACAAAAGGAGAGCGGTAAGCGATATCGCCGCCACTGCGATCAAAATAGGTTACTTTTTCGCGGTTATTGCGCCAGGTACTTTTGAGGTATGGGTCACTATTCCTATAGTCAATATCACCATGGAGGGAGGCCATCGAAACATTGACCATGTAACCAAAATTATTAAATATAGTCCCGCGTAAAGCGAACGTCATAATTTCTTTGCTCCGGTCTACTCTATCACTTCTGTGATCATAAGTAAGATTGTATATAAAATCAAAATAAAAACTATTGCTGGAATCCTCCCAAAAGAATACATGATTCTCTTCTTCTGGTTGATTTTGAGTAAAAAACCGGTAAAAGTCTTTTTTAATGTGTTCCCAACTGGTAAAAAATGTATACCATGTTTTTTTATCTCCCATTTGGGAGTGTTTTTGGGTATGATCAATCTCAAACCGAAAATCGAGAAGAAAATTGTCAAGATTTTGCAGGTCGATCCGTGTTAATTCTTCACGCTGGTTATTTATCTCCGCCAGTAATTCCGAAATATGTTCCCGATCAAACGGTTTGACGCCATCAAGAATATTATCAATCATCCCTAATGTTTCCATCCGATCAAGAAAATGGTAGACGGGATGTTCAATGGGAACGCTGACCGGATTTCCAGCAAATAAGGCTGGCATCAGAAGAAGTAATATGAACAGCGGTTTATAAGTCTTCATAAGGTGGCGTAAATTTAATCGAACAGGGTCAAAATTACAAGACCTGTTCAATGACCGAATTGCATGCCATTTTGAAAACCCGTATCTTTTCTTTGCTTTACAATAAAATAAAACCGGTACATTTTTACCCGACCAAATATTACTGATATATTATCATGAGTTTCCGGTTAAAACTATAATCATTAGCAGTTATCGCCAGAATATCATTTTTTTTAAACCGGACACTAAGGATAAATAATGTAGGACTTTTTGAATGGTTCTTTTAAATGAACTCCTTCCCGGTCGTTTAATCCGATCTTTAACACCGCGCAGGTTTGGGAATATTATAAAAGCGTCTGCTTCATTTGTCTTGTCTGCATTCATAGGGAAACCAGTGGTATGGGGAGTACCGCCGGTGTTGACAATCGAACCAACCAACATATGTAATTTGCACTGTCCACTATGTACAACCGGTGCCGGCGAAATGGAAAGAACCGCCGGCCGTATGTCATTAAAGACCTATACTAAGATAATCGATCTTCTGGGAAAAGATATCTTCTTTCTTCTTATATATCACCAGGGGGAGCCATACATCAACAAACATTTTTTCGATTTCGTCAGGATTGCCAAAGGAAAAAATATCTATGTGACAACAAGCACTAACGGTCATTTTTTTACTGATCGAAATATAACAAAAACCATAGACTCCGGATTAGACAGCATGATTATTTCTGTTGATGGAACCACCCCGCAAAGTTATAAGAAATATAGAATCGGTGGAAATTTGGAAAAAGTGTTGCAAGGAACAGAGAAACTGATCAAAGAAAAAAACCGTCGCCGGAGTAGAATCCCTAATGTTGCCCTCCAGTTTATGGTCATGAAACATAATGAGTCGGAGATCCCAGAAATCAAGAAGATGGCTGAGCAATTGAACGTGGACCAACTTTTGATTAAAAATATCGAAGTAAGATCGCTAAAAGAAGCAAAGGAATGGTTACCGGAGAACGAAAAATATCGGCGTTACGATCACTCAGGGAACCAATACATAGTAAAAGGAGCAAATAAAAAATCCTGCACGCGACCCTGGCTTTCCTCTCTGATTAACTGGGATGGTACTTTTGTTCCCTGCTGTTTTGATAAAAACGGTGAATTTCCAATGGGGAATGTCGACCATCTGCTCACAGTTGATGAAATGTGGCGAGGCCCGGCTTTTATGGATTTCCGAAAGATATTACTTCAAAACCGGCAAAGTATTAATATTTGCCGCAACTGTAATCAAGGATTTGGCAGTTTTCTTCCAGGCAAAATCTGGAATCGTAAAGAAAAAAATAAATAACCTGAGGAAAAAATTTTGTTTATTTCTCTCTATTTCGTGACACTTATTATACTTATCATTTTATATACGACCGGTATTGTTTATTTAGGAAAGGGTCTTCAAAATGTCGGATGCCGGCACAATTCTCCATTACCAACGGTCAGTATCATCGTATGCCTGCACAACGAAGCCTCCAATGCTGCTGCCTGTATGGAGAAATTGGTCGCCCAAAATTATTCAGGAACGCTTATTGAGATCATCGCCGTCAATGATCGTTCCACTGATGGAACAGAAAAAATAATTAAAGAATATTCGGAAAAGTATTCCTTTGTCAGATTAATGTCCATCAATGATCTTCACCAGGATTTTGCTCCTAAGAAATTTGCCATTGATTGTGCCATACGTTCTGCAAAAGGAGAGATCATCCTTCTGACCGACGCAGATGGCAGACCTGACCCGGATTGGACGCAACAGATGATTTCCTGTTTTACCGACAAAGTGGGAATGGTTATCGGATATGCGCCTTATCTTACCAGCCCACCATTTAATAAGACAGTTTACCGGTTCCTGGCCCTGGAGTATTTATCCCATGCTGCAGTTGCGGCAGCTACCGCCGGATCAGGATATCCTTTAACCTGTGTGGGTACGAATATGGCCTATCGCAAGGAGGTTTACCTGCAGTTGGATGGTTTTGGTATTTATAAGAACTTACACACGGGCGATGACGATTTATTCTTACAGCGTGTACGCGAAGAAACTGACTGGATGATTAAATATAATAACAATAAAGATTCTCATGTCTTTAATGCACCACCCTCGAACTGGAAGAAATTCTTTCATCAGCGCCTGAGATATGCATCCAAAGGTTTGCTCTATTCGTCGAAAGTATCAATGATACTCATCCTTTTTTTTGTTTTAAACCTTCTTTTACTGATTTCTCCGTTGCTCTTGCTGGGGCAGCTAAAGTACATTACTGCTATCCTGACTATATTATTTATTAAAGCGTTCACAGAGTATACTTTTTTGAACAAAGCCACATCCGTTCTTGAGGACCGACGGCATCTATCCGTATTTCCAATTGTTTTCCTATTGCATATACCTTATGTTTTTTTGTTTGGATTGTTATCACAGATAAAAAGTTTCGAGTGGGGTGAGCATTTGTCATGAACCATCATATAACAAGAATCTTTTCATCATGATAATATTTTTAGTATCACTCATAACCTCCCTAGCGGCAGCGTTTTACTCTGTCGTTGGCATATTATTGCACATTGGGCTGGGAAAAAAATATCCCAGGATCAATCATACACCGGCAGTATCGATTCTTATCGCCGCCCGGAATGAAGAAAAATATCTACCCATATGTCTGGAAAGCCTTGAGAACCAAAGATACCCGCAGGACAAACTGCAGGTAATCCTGATTAATGACCGCTCCACTGACCATACCCGGGATATTTTCTTATCCTTCTGCAACCGACTGGACAATTTTCAACTTCTTGATATTAGCGAAGACCGGGATGGCCTTAAAGGTAAAATGAATGCCCTGGCTCAGGCACTTGACCGGGCAAACGGTGAAATCATTCTAATAACAGATGCAGATTGTCGTGTACCCCGGGACTGGGTATCCAATTTTTGTGTATATTTTACTGAAAATGTCGGACTGGCAGGAAGTCTCACTCTTCTTAAGAGAACGAATGACAAGGAGAGTATGTTTGACCGGGTTCAGACACTGGACTGGCTGTTTCTTCAGACGATTGCGGCCGGAACGGCTGGAATTAATCTTCCGGTCAGTGTTTTGGGTAATAATTTTGGTTTCAGAAAATCGGTTTATGAAAAAATCGGCGGATTCAAAGCCCTTGGTTTCTCCCTTACCGAAGATATGGCCCTTCTCAAGGCGATAGCAAAAAAAACCAATTATCAAATAATATATCCTCTGGAAGCTGGAATAGCTATTCAAAGTTATCCACTATATCATTGGTCAGATTTTTATACGCAAAGGCGACGCTGGTTATCGGGAGGGTTAAAAGCCCCACTCTGGGGTTGGGCGCTGATGATTATTTCATTTATTGCGCACCTTTTATTGGTATTAAACCTGATTACCTTTAACTGGACATTCTCATTCTTAATTAGTTTTGTTATCGTACTCTTAATTGATCTGTCTCTGTTAGCCAGGTTGGGCAACCGTTTTCAGGTAAACAGGTTTCTAAAATACTTTCCGGTATTTGAAATTTTTTATATTTCCTATACAATTATCTTTGCGGTGAGTTTACTTCTTCCGGGCGGAATTAAATGGAAGGAACGAACATATCATTCGTGACAGGGTAAAAAAAAGCCCCGAAAATTCCGGGGCTGCAAGTTTTAAACTTCCAATATTTCAATTTCTTTATTTTCCAGGATCTCATCTATTTCCTTAATATGTTTATTGGTTAATTCCTGGATTTCATCAAGGATCACGCTTAGTTCATCTTCAGAAAGATCATGATTTTTCTGCATCTTTTTTAGATGGTCATTAGCATCACGGCGAACATTTCTAATGGCAATCCGGCCTTCCTCCGCAAATTTCCTCACCAGTCGCGCAAGAGTTTGTCTTCTTTCTTCATTTAGTTGAGGGATCGGGACCCGGATAAAGGTACCATCATTCGAAGGTGTTAATCCCAGGTCGGATTTTAAGATCGCTTTTTCAATCTCAGCAATTATATTCCTGTCCCAGGGTTGAATGGCAATAAGGCGTGGTTCCGGAATCGTAACCGTTGATGCTTGTGTCAGTGGAACCATATTCCCATAGTATGATACCTTAATTCCGTCAAGCAAGGCAGCAGAGGCACGACCGGTACGGATTTTAGAAAATTCCTGTTGAATATTCTCAACAGCTTTAATCATACGATGATTGGCGTCATTTTTAGTTTCTTTAATATCCATGGGCTACTCCTGAACTTTTGTTCCGACGGATTCTCCCATCACCAGGCATTTCAAATTATTTTCTTTATTAAAATTAAATACGATGATTGGAAGCTGGTTATCCATAGAAAGAGTAATCGCAGTGGTATCCATTACTTTTAATCCGCGCTTTACCACCTCCATATATGAAATGTTATCAAATTTAATGGCATCTTTTGCTTTCTCCGGATCCTTATCGTATACGCCATCGACACGAGTGCCTTTAATGATAACATCTGCTTCAATTTCTATAGCTCTGAGTACTGCCGCTGTATCGGTGGTAAAATAAGGATTTCCTGTACCACCTGCAAAAATTATCACCCGTCCTTTTTCCAAATGACGAATTGCGCGGCGACGGATGAAAGGCTCAGCCACTTCACGCATCTCAATGGCGGTCATCACCCGCGTATGGAGATTCCTTTTTTCTAATACATCCTGTAGGGCCAAGCTATTGATAATTGTAGCCAACATTCCCATATAATCGGCCTGGACGCGGTCCATTTCTTTCGCTTTTTCCGATAAACCCCGGAAGATATTCCCCCCGCCGATGACAATTCCAATTTGAACGCCTGTCTGATGCGCTTTTTCAACCTCTTTGGCAAAACGGTTCAGTACCTGGGCATCAATACCGAAATCTTTCTCCCCGGTCAAAGATTCACCGCTTAATTTGAGTAAAATGCGCTGATATACGGGGGTTTGTCCCATAAATCTTAATCCCCGATCTTAAATCGGCTAAAACGCCGGATTGAAATATTTTCGCCGAGTTTTGCTATTAATTCAGTTAATAGATTTTGAACGGTTTTATCCGGATCTTTAACAAAAGGCTGTTCCAACAGACAAATTTCTGAGTAGAATTTTTCAAGTTTTCCGGTAGCGATTTTCTCAACAATATTTTCCGGTTTACCCTGGCTTTGGGCTTGTTCACGATATATTACCATTTCCCGGTCAGTGGTCTCCTGATCGACATCTTCACGTCTGACAAATGCGGGCGAACTTGCCGCAACCTGCATGGCTATATCACGGGCAAAGGTTTTAAAGTCATCTGTTTTAGCTACAAAATCTGTTTCACAATTTATTTCCAGTAGAACACCAAGTTTACTTCCCGGATGAATATAAGCTTCAATAATACCCTCATTCGCAATCCGGGATGCTTTTTTAGAAGCACGGGCGACTCCTTTTTTGCGTAAAATATCATTGGCTTTGTCCATATCACCCTGAGCTTCAACCAGTGCATTTTTACAATCCATCATACCTGCGCCGGTTTTTTCTCTTAGTTCTTTAACCACCGCGGCGGTAATTTCTGCCATTACAATCTCCTTATCGATCTATTTTTTCGGTTTCAGCGGTTTCCTCAACTTTATCTTTTTCGGCTTCCTCTTCGGCTTTGTGTTTTTTCAACTTCTGGGAACCCTCAACAACAGCATCGGCCATTACCCGGCTGATAATACTGATACTTTTCGCGGCATCATCATTTGCCGGAATAGGACAATCGATAATCGTAGGATCAGAATTTGTATCTACGATTGCCACTATCGGGATATTTAATTTTTGTGCTTCCTTGACAGCAATTTGCTCTTTTTTTGTGTCCACAATAAAAATAATACCAGGTAAACGCTTCATTTCCTCAATGCCATCGAGCACTTTTTTCATCTTTTCTTTTTCACGTTCAATGTGCAGAATTTCTTTTTTTGAAATATTCTCATAGGTACCATCAGTGCTCATCTTATCCAGATTTTTCATATGTTTAATAGATTTTCTGATCGTACCAAAATTCGTCAGGGTACCGCCTAACCAACGATCGGTGATATAAAACATTCCGCATCGCTTGGCTTCCCCTTTTACGATTTCCTTGGCTTGTTTTTTTGTACCGACAAAAAGAATATCTTCACCTTCTTCGGCGATCTTTTTTATTGCTTCATAAGCCTCATCAATTTTAACCTGACTTTTCTTAAGATCGATAATGTGGATGCCGTTACGCTCCATAAAGATAAATTCTTTCATTTTTGGATTCCAACGGCGGGTGAGATGGCCAAAGTGGGAACCTGCAGCCAGCAGGGTTTCTAGATTTACTCGTGGCATAAATACTCCTTGGTTTGGTTAGTCCTCCATTGGCATCATTTTTGTCCAGGCTCGAAAAGCGTGAGACCCCTGTAACAAATCAACCAATGTGTGTTATTATTAAGATTAAATATGTATGATAAAGTACAAATTACGACTTGGAACTAGGAACTTGAAATTCCCGTATCCAGTTCCAAGTTCCTAGTTCCCAGTTTTGATAATTATTTTAATGGATATGATTGCCCTGAAGATAAATTAACGTTTTGAGAATTGGTAACGTTTTCGTGCTTTTGCTAGTCCGTATTTACGACGTTCTTTTTCTCGCGGATCCCGTGTCACAAATCCTGCTTTTCGCAAAAGGGTACGATTATCTTCACTATATTTAATTAATGCACGGGCGATTCCCAGTCGAACCGCACCAGCCTGACCGCTCAAACCGCCGCCCTTAACACTAATGGTAAAATCAAATTGACCCAAAGTCTCCGTAACTTCTAACGGTTGTTCAATATCCATTTTTAGTGTTTCACGCCGAAAGTACTCTAATAAGCCTTTTCCTTCAACGGTCATTTTCCCATCACCTGGTTTCATGCGAACACGGGCAATCGCATTTTTCCTGCGGCCCGTCCCGAGATATACCTCCATTGAATACTCCTCTATTTATTCAAATCCAGTTGTTCCGGTTGTTGTGCTTTATGCGGATGTTCAGGGCCCGCATATACTTTTAACTTCAGAAACATACCTCTACCGAGAACATTTTTTGGTAACATGCGTTTGACCGCCAGTTCAATGACCCGGTCCGGATGTTTTTGAAGCATTTGCTGCAATGTTGTAGTCTTTTGTCCGCCTGGGTAACCGGTATGACGGTGATAAACCTTATCGCTTAACTTGTTCCCGGTTACTTTTATTTTTTCTGCATTCACAACAACTACAAAATCTCCGACATCCTGATGTGGAGAATACATCGGCTTATGCTTTCCTTTCAGAATGGATGCTATCCGGCTCGCCATACGCCCTAAAACCTGATTTTCCGCATCAACAACGAACCAACGACGCGCATCCATCACTTCTTTTTCTTTCGCAATATACGTTTTCAACGATACCTCCTGAGCAATAAAAATCGAGCATTAAATTTAACGTTCATACATCAGTCAGTCAAGTATAAGATCTATTATTTTTAAAGCCCTTACAGATTGCGTAAATGGGCAGTAGTTTAATTGTCGCACGTAAAGCGATACGATTCTCACGCTTTTCGCTCTTCGCTTCACGCTCATCGCTTTAAGGGTGGCGTAATAAAAATCAGTCCATTATTTATCACCGCCATGCTTCTACCTGTGACCGGATGGCTGCTAAAAGGCGTATTATTAGATTTTGAGTAGGAGACTGCATCTTTCAAGACCCAATGCTCTTTAAGATTAAAAAGCGTCAGATTGGGTCGTTCTCCTTTTTTAATCCTCGGTACCGGCAGATTTAATATCTGCCGGGGATTTTTTACACATCGATCATATATATCCTGTAAGGTCAGGATCTTCGTTTGAAACAATTGAGATATAATCAATCCCAGGGCGGTTTCCAACCCGGTAATTCCAAATGGTGCGTAAATATACTCCGCTTCTTTTTCTTCAATAGAATGGGGGGCATGATCGGTGGCAATCACATCAATGGTACCGTCTTTTAATCCTTCGATTAACGCCAGTCGGTCATCTTCACTGCGCAGTGGGGGACTCATTTTAGTATTTGTATTAAAACTTTCCACCATTTTATCAGTAAGCGTGAAATGATGAGGCGTAACTTCGCAGGTAACCGACAGCCCTTTGGTTTTCGCCTGACGTACGAGATCTACACTCTTTCTTGTACTGATATGACATACATGAAATTTTCCGCCGGTATACTCGGTTAACATGATATCACGGGCAACCATGATTTCCTCAGATATAGAAGGGATACCCTGAATGCCAAGTTTCGTCGAATAAAAGCCCTCATGCATGTGTCTTTTCTTACTTAAATTTTCATCTTCTTCATGACCCAGAATGGGAGTACCGAACATTTTGCTATACTCGAGCGCCCGTCGCATGATTTCAGCATTCATTACCGGGGAACCATCATCAGAGATGGCTACCGCTCCCGCATCAACCATCTCCGCAATTGGGGCCATTTTTTGTCCTTCCCGCCCTTTTGTTATTGCGGCGACTGGATAGACATCCACCAATGACTGTCTGGTTTGATCCTTTATATAATTAATCACTTCCTGGGAATCTATCGCCGGTTCGGTATTCGGCATGCACGCTGCCCCTGTAAATCCACCATTTGCGGCAGCTAAACTGCCGCTCATAAGGGTTTCTTCATCTTCACGCCCGGGTTCCCTAAAATGTACATGCATATCAAATAAACCAGGCATCAAAACACTATCTTTACTTTCGATAACTTCTCCATCAAATGAATCTGGACCTTTATCCAGGATAGAAACAATTTTATCGTTCTGAATTATGATGTTTTTTACGGAATCCAGTTTTTCCTCTATATCGATCATATGAACATTTTTGATCAATAGCTTTTCCGGCAGATGCTTAAGAGTATTATTATCGGTATAAGATTTTTTAAACGCTAACATTTTCACCTCCGGCTAATAAATAAAGTACAGCCATTCGTATCGCGACACCATTGGTTACCTGATTTAAAATAAGTGAATGTTCACTGTCAGCAACATCGGAAGAAATCTCCACACCGCGGTTTATGGGTCCGGGATGCATAATGGTGATCGGTCGTGGGAGGTTTTCCAACCTGGCCCGGGTAATACCAAAATAATTATGATATTCTCGTAAACTCGGAAATAAACCGCTGTCCTGACGTTCCAGTTGGATACGTAACACATTGATAACATCAACCTCGCGTAAAACATCATCTACATGGTAGGAAACTTCGACCCCCAGTTTCTCAATCTCCCGGGGTATCAACGTTGCCGGACCGCACAGGATGACCTTCGCTCCCATTTTTAATAATCCATGTATATTTGATATTGCTACCCTGCTATGGGAAATATCCCCAATAATAGCTACTTTTAGTCCTTCCAGTGAATCATACTTTTCCAGTATTGTCATCATATCCAGTAAGGCCTGGGTCGGGTGTTCATGGGCACCATCCCCGGCATTGATAATATTGGCATCAAGGTTTTCGGCCAGAAAATTCGGCGCACCGGGTGACTGATGCCGAATGACAACCATATCAATTTTCATGGCCGCAATATTTTTTGCGGTGTCTAAAAGGGTTTCTCCTTTTTTTACACTACTTATCGACGAGGAAAAATTGACTGAATCGGCCGAAAGGCGCTTTTCCGCCAACTCAAAGGAAATACGCGTCCGTGTGGAATCTTCGAAGAACAGATTGACTACCGTTTTCCCTTGCAGTGTGGGTACTTTTTTTATCGGTCTTTCAAGGATTTCCCTGAAAGATCGGGCAGTGTTCAGTATTAGTTCAATATCCTCCCTCTCAATGTATTCCAACCCCAATAGATGCCCTTTTTTGAATGTCATTTATTTTTGCCTCCTACAACTTGTTCAACCAGATTCACACAATCCTCGTCATCAACCTCCATGAGTTTCACACGGACTTCTTCGCCTACGGATGTGGGAATATTTTTCCCGACAAAATCGGCCCTGATCGGTAATTCCCGGTGCCCGCGATCAACCAGAACAGCGAGATCAATTCGCGCCGGACGACCGAAATCCATCAGGGCATCCAGTGCCGCCCGTACCGTGCGTCCGGTGAATAAAACATCATCGACAAGGATAATATTTTTTTCATCCATCGTGAACGATATATTGGTCACCTGAATCTCGGGTTGTTTTAAGCGCGTACGAAAATCATCCCGGTACAAGGTGGCATCCAAAAACCCGGTGGGAACCTCCCGGTTTTCAATATCGGCAATTTTTCGGGCAATTCTTTCTGCCAGAAAAGCGCCTCGGGTATGAATGCCGATAATGGCTAATTTTTCAACGCCCCGGTTCTTTTCAATAATCTCGTGCGCCAGGCGGGTAATGATCCGGCGCATGTCTTCCGGCGTTACCAGTTTCGCTTTTACTCTGAATTCCATATCTCAACTCCATATTTAATCACAACAGTCAGAAATAATATCCATTCATAAACCACGAAGCGCACAGAGCACACGAAGATATATTTATTTATGGTAAACAAATATTATATCAAAAATTTAGCAGAATTTCCTTTAAATTTAACTCTAAATAATTGTAATTATTGGACCTTCGCGTTCTTCGTGCTCTTCGTGGTGAATAAATTAGACTATATTAATTGGATTTACGTTTTCTACAATTACTCAAAAAAAAAGCCAATGGGTAATCAGACCCATTGGCTTTATCATCTATTTTTCTGATAATTTTCACGATCATTGATGATGCCTTATCTGCCTCTCAGAGCAGAATTAAAGGATTATTGTTGCCGGCAAATATACGAATAAAATATTGTATGAACAACCCAAAAAACTTTGTTATTTTAACAAAAAATATGTACTTAGAATTATTTATGTTATTTAAATCCAATTATTATGGCAATTTACCGATAAAAATTTTATAATCTAGCTAAAAATATTCATAAATTGGTCGAAATTGGAGATAAACAGCCATTTAATATTTTTATATTTGAGATTTTTCTCCGATTGTGTTCCCTTTGAAAATGAATCTTGGGGTTTAAAGATTGATAGAAGCTCAAACATCAACCGAGAGGTCTATTTAATGGATAACAGAAGTTTTGAAGAAAGATTAGAACTATATTTCGAACGTGCCGTTCAAGCCTGGCTGCTTCTAAAAGATGAAGCCGGATTGGTAGCGGCACTCGCCGCAGCAAAAACATTCAATCCTGTAGACAGACAGATAATTGTTACCGTACTGGATAATTTACACGATGATTGGATAAAACAGGATTCAAATCAAATATTTAAAGATTTGGTCAAAGGGTTACAAGACCTGAAGGATATAATAACCTCCAAAGAATGGTCGGTTGAGGATGGAATTGCCGAGCGGAGAAGACTACAGATGGTAAATCCTGAATATGAGAAGGCTTTGGTGAACGGAGATCCGGAAGTTTTTGCCAGAAGATATCCCGATCATTTTAGTTCTTTGTGACCTCCCTGTCTTCTGTGATTTAATATTAACCTGACTTATTCTTATAATCTCTCGCAGAGTTGCAAAGTCGCTAAGGAAACAAGACAAAATATAAAAGAAAAAATACAAAATATATTCAACTTCCGTTTATGGATAGGGTTCGCAGACTCTATGATTTCATTTTTGTATTATTTATTTTTTAGTAGTTTCTGCGTCTTTGCGGCTCTGCATGAAATATTTATAGGTCAGTATTTATTTATTTTATTTACGGCCATGGGCTGGGCTGAAAAAGATCAGGATTGATAACATTCAGGTTGTATAAAAGGCTTGGGGATTTCAGATACAGTATCTCGTCAGATGATCGATTTTAACAATAATCACTAGTAAAAATCCGTCCTCAAGATTTTTTACCCTGTAAACAACAAATATTTCAGAAAATTTAGTAACTTATAGATAAGTTAGCTTTGACCATGGTAAAAATAAATTAGAGGAGGTATTATGAAAAAAATCTACCTTATGATGATCTTTCTTATCTTTGTCTCTCATTCGTTGATGGCCGATGACACGGAAGGTAAAATAGAATTAGGCATCAAGGGTGGCGTGAATGCTTATTGGGGCGACCTTGATGATAACCAGATCAACGGATATACCAATTTGGCCATGTTCTGGTGGATATCCGATTATTTCAGTCTTGGTTTTAATGCCGGCGCAGGATTTCTGCGGGCCGACGAAAAGGATAAATATGCCTGGTGCGCTCCTAATTGTGCATACTTTAAGACCATGCTCTATAATTTTGCTCCGATGATTAAATTTAAACTATTTCCCTCCAGTGACCTGAATCCCTATCTGACCGGTGGCTTTGAAGTCATGCACATCGATCCCACGACAAGGAGTAAAGATGTAAAACTGCCGAATAATGCCGCCGGTGTCTATGATAATATTCAATTTGCTGTTCCGGTCGGTGCCGGATTCTCGGTGTTTTTATCAGATAATGTATCACTTGATCTGGAAGGATTATACCATCAGGCCATCAGCGATTATATTGATGATACGGAAAGAGGTGATTGGAAAGATGCCTATATTACGGCTGTATTAGGTCTGTCATTTTATCTGGGAGAACCGAAGGACACAGACGGGGACGGCATTCCCGATAAAATGGATGCTGATCCTTTACATGCCGAAGATTTTGACGGTTTTATGGACCGGGACGGCGCCCCTGATCTGGATAATGATGAAGACGGCATTCCCGACCTGATGGATAAAGCACCGCTGGAAGCGGAAGATAAGGATGGTTTTGAGGACAGTGATGGCGTTCCCGATCTGGATAACGACGCTGATGGCATACCCGACGTCGATGATGGGGCCCCAAATGAGGCCGAGGATATGGACGGTTTTCAGGATGAGGATGGCATTCCCGACTTAGATAACGATGAGGATGGTATTCCTGATGACAAAGATAAATGTCCTGATGAAGCAGAAACCTTCAACGATTATGAGGACACGGATGGTTGTCCGGA
>CAZBBC010000027.1:5036-11417 GCA_964489835.1 uncultured Calditrichota bacterium | reverse complement strand
CCTTCCGAGTTCAGACCAAGGGATTCGGACCGGAAGATCCTATCGCCCCCAATGACACCCGCGATGGACGGGCCAAGAACCGACGGATTGAATTCTTCAGGATTCAATAAACCGTGTATCCGAAAATATTGTCAAACGTGTTGTGCAATCTGGCCATCTCTTTTCACACGACGTGTAAAATAAAAATCCACATACAGCCAGGGATTCAAATCCCTGGCTGTTTTATTTTATTAAATCCCAAGGCCCGATCAAAAAAAATCCCAATGACAAATGATTGTGTATTCCATAAATAAAGACTTGGGAGGAGAATGGACATTGGGGCTTGGGATTTGATTTGGCATTTGACATTGGACATTGGGATTTAGTGGGATAATGCCAAAATTATAGTGGGACAGAAGGGAGTTGAACCCCTGACCTCTACGATGTGAGCGTAGCGCTCTAACCGGCTGAGCTACTGTCCCGTCTCTATAATTCCTCTATATGCTTTTGGGCCCGGCTGGCATACTCACTGTTCGGGTAGACATCCAGCAGGCGCTGAAATTCTTCCCGCGCTTTCTCCTTATCTCCCAGACGTAAATAGCATAAACCGAGCTTAAACTGGGCATCGGGATTTTTGTTCGATCGGGGGAACGTAAAAACCTTTTCAAAATCTATGATCGCTTTTTTATACTGACCCATCGCATAGTGAGACTCACCTATCCAGTATTGGGCATTATCGGAGAGACTGTTATTACCATCCGAAGAAATAAGGCTTTCGTACACTTCAATCGCCGACCGATAGTTGCGGCTATGGAACAATTCGTACCCTTCCTGATAGCGCTGAGAATACTCGGCAGGAGGGACATCACCCACAGATCTGGAATAGACCGGGGCAGCAGATGATTGTTGTGATTCCAGCTGACTGATCTGTATATTTTGATTCTTGACCTGACGCTTCAAATCCTCAATTTGAACATCCTTCTGCACCAGTTGTGATTTTAACTGATCGACATCCTTTTGAGGCGCAGGCTCTGGCGTCTTTTTCTGAGCAGGCTGTTGTGCTTTTACCGGTACATCTTCAGAACTAAGCAGCCCCAGCGTGTCTTCTTCCTTGGCTTTCTTTTTCTTAGCTGCTTTATCCTCGGCCGGTCGCTCTACACCCAGCAATGCCTCTATTTCATCCAGTTCTTTCTGTCGGGCATCTTCTTCGCTTGTTGCCGCATCAGTATCACCTTCATTTTTACTGGTTGCACAGGAAACAACAAAATACATGCTTAGAAGAGCAATAAATAAAAGTCTTAACATAATACCTCCGAATTGAGGAGAAAATTATTAAAAAATTTAGAGATGAACGCACTTTAAGTCAAGTAATTTCTGAGTTTACGTATAATCTACTGATCAAGAAAAAGATCCTTTCAGGATGACCCGAAATTCCCAATGCCCAATGCCAAATGTCAAATCAAATCCCAATAACCAATGTCCAATGTCCAATGTTAATCATAAAATATTTCAGTATCCTCCCAACTTCTCAGAACTAAACCTTCCATGCCTTAACTTATTACCAATTATCAGTTCCAAGTTCCTAATTCCGAATCTATCTTCGTGCCCTTCGCTGTCTTCGTGGTTAAAATTTTCTTATTAATGTATATATTTATTTCTCGAAATATTGAGTACAACACCAACCATCAGCATATTGGCAACCAGTGAGGATCCACCATAACTTAAAAACGGCAAAGGAAGACCGGTAACCGGCGCCATTCCAATGGTCATTCCAATATTTATTATCGTATGAAAGAAGATGACGGTGACCACCCCGATAATTACCAAACCCTCAAAGGGTCCCCTGATAACAGCAGCCATATGAATAAAACGTAAAATGAGAAGTAAAAAGATCAGCAAAATTGATATGGCACCTATAAATCCAAATTCTTCCCCAATAACAGAGAAGATAAAATCCGTATGCTGTGCCGGTAAAAATCTGAGATGGGTCTGAGATCCCCTGAGATAGCCTTTCCCCCAAATTCCTCCTGATCCGATGGCTACCTGAGATTGAATAATCTGGTAACCGGCCCCTTTCGGATCTTTTTCCGGATTCACAAAAGTCAGTATTCGTTGCTGCTGATAGGGCCTTAATTGACCCCACATATAAGGTGTGGCGATACCTACCGCAATATTTAAAATGAAAACCGCCGTTAAAATTATAATTTTTCTTCCCGATAAAACCAGAACAATTACAACAGAAAGCATCAAAATCATAAAAGCTATAAAATTAAAGGACAATACCATGGTTAGAATGGGCGTAAGTATGATAAATAGATAAAACCAGTTTAATCCGGCCCAGTAGAGTAAGGGAATGATCAAAGCAAGAAAAACCAGTGCAGTTCCAAGATCCGGCTGACGGGCAATAAGCAGAAATGGAAGCAGGATTAATCCAACGGAAATAGCAAAATAATATATCTTATTCACGTCGGCATACTTATCCGATAAGAATTTACTCACAGCAAGAATGGTGGCCAATTTGGCTAATTCAGAAGGTTGGATATGGACGGGACCAACAACCAGCCATCTTTCTGCCCCCTGCCCCACTTTACCGATAAACAGGACCAACAGCAGTAATATAACTGAGAATCCATAGAACCAGTATGTCAGACGATTGATCAATTTAATTGAAGTCAGACTAATCCCTACCATGACAAGGATACCCACTACACACCACATCAATTGCCTGGTTAAATAGCCATTTTCTTCAATATCTGATGATGTTGTTGCACTGAAAATGGCAATACACCCGATCATGGTTAGGACAATGATCAAAATCAGCGATATATAATCATATTTTTGCATGTAATTCCTAATTTTCCGCTCCGATCCTCAATCTGTCGACATCCTGAAGATCAATGGGAAGCATATTTTCCAGACTATCCATTTGTGTGGTATCTTTCTTCGCGACGGCCCGGGGCAGGAGACGGTTGTAGAAAAATTTTTCCATACATTTACTGGCAATCGGAGCAGCAACGGCTCCACCACTTCCGCCATTCTCAACGATTACGGCAATGGCTATCACCGGGTCTTCATAGGGTGCAAAAGCGATAAACCAGGCATGATCCTCACCGTGCGGATTTTGTGACGTACCTGTTTTTCCGGCGACTTCAATTCCCGGCACAGAACCGCGCCATCCTGTTCCCCTGGCAACTACGTCACGCATACCTTCTCTGATAAGTGTGTAAACATCATCCGAAACACCGTGGATATAATCCGTCTCCTTAGGAAAAAAAAACCGTTTTTTGGTTTCTTTATCATACAGATAATTAGCAATGTGGGGCCGGTGAATCACCCCTTTATTTGCCAGGGTCATAGCAAAACGGGCCATCTGGAGCGGTGTGGTCAATAACTCCCCCTGACCGATGGCCAGATTAGCAAGATTCCCTCTTGTCCAGCCATTGGGTCCGTAAGCTTTCAGATAATAATCAAGGGTAGGAACCAATCCGCGGCTTTCATCGGGTAAATCAATACCGGTACGGACTCCAAAAAGAAACATTTGAGAATATTTTGACCAGATATCCAGACCTATTTTTAAACCCAATTGATAAAAGAATACATTACAGGAACCTTTGATAGCTTCCATCAAACTGATTTTACCATGTCCCTTGCTATTCCAGCATTTAATTGTCTTTCGCCCCAATTTAAAATAACCCGGACAATAAGCGGTCCACTTCGGTGTAATGATCCCTTCCTGGAGAGCAGCGATAGCGGCGACTAATTTATAGGTAGAACCTGGTGGGTAAACACTCTGTATCCCGCGGCTATAGAGAGGGTGTGCCGTATCACTCTGTAATGTGGCCCAGACTTGTTCCGAAATTTTCCCGGAAAGTAACCGGGGATCATAGTCAGGTTTTGAAACAAAACAGAGAACTTTTCCATTACGCGGATCGAGGGCAGCAATCGCGCCGCGACGATCAACCATTAAAGATTCGGCGAACTGCTGAAAACCGTAATCAAGTGTTAAATACAAATCCATACCGGGAATCGGATCAATATTGCGATCTGGATTTATTATCCCCAGATCCCGTCCTTCAGCATCAACCCGCGAGAAGTATACACCCTTCGTACCGCGTAAACTTGTATCATATTTCCGTTCCAACCCTTTCTTTCCGATTAATTCACCGGGCTCCAGATCTTTATTTCGAATAGCCTCATCCCTGTCTACTTCTCCAACATAACCAAAAATATGCGGGGAATAGACACCCTCCGGGTAGTATCGTTTACTTTCCACCTCCACCAGGACACCGGGCAAATCCAGGCGACGTTCTTCCAACTGTGCGATCACCGCATAGTCCAGATCTTTTTTTATAAAAACCGGCCGGTAGCTGTGGCGGCCTTTAATTTTTTCCCGAATATATTCAGGCTCTTCAGAAATGATCGAGGCCAGTGAATCAATTGTACTTTTAGTCATTTGCCGGGGAATAACGGCGACAAAAAAGGAGGGCCTGTCATCTACCAGGATTTCACCATTGACATCACGGATCGTTCCACGAACCGGATATTGGGTCAGCGGACGGACACTATTATCCACGGATATTTCGTAATATTTGTCCCTGCCGGCAACCTGTATCCTGAAGAATCCACTAAATAGCATCAAAAATAAAAAAAGAACGATAAAGGTAGATACCAGTTGCCGTGATTTTCGCTGCTGTCTGCTTAGATCGTTCATTGTCTAAATACTCTTTAGATTAGATCTCATAAAAAACGAAAGAAGCAGGCCGATCATGAAAGAGTAAAGAGTATTCGGAAAAACGCGTGTTAATAACAAATAAACATAGGTTACTTCTGCTTGCAAGTGGTAAAAAAAGTAGAAGATACAGCCATGGAGGAGAATCAAAATCACGCCCGCTAACAGAAGGGCATTGGAGGCCAGTTTAAACTGGCTAATCTGCCCGGCAGTGAATCCCATCAGGGTATTGGCGAATGAAGAAATTCCCAATGGCAGGGGACTCATCGCATCCTGAACAATACCTAATAAAAAACCAATGAGCACGCCAGGGACAACGCCATAGCGGTATCCAATGTACAGGATGGCCAGTAGCACGATGTCCGGACGCCATACGCCGACTTCTATGATTGGTACAAAGAACGCCTGAGCGATGATAGACGCCAGGCTTATACTGATAATATAAATAATACTGTTTTGACCTTCACGACGCATTTTCTGCCTTTTCTATCTGAACCTGCACTTCTTCCAGGCGGTTAAAATTGACGGAAGGATTAACCTGTATCTCCTGAAACATGCCTTCATTTTCTAGAGAAACATTAACGACAATACCAATTTTGATATTCTCCGGAAAGATCTGACTCATTCCTGAGGTTACTATAACATCACCAATGTAGACCTTTATGGTTTTTGCTATATAGAGTAATTTTAACTGAGTGGCACCGTCCCAGGCGATAATGCCGAATTCCCGATTCCGCTGTATTTTTGCGCTGACCCGGCTAGTTGGATCAAAAAGTATCTGACAGATCGAATGATCTTCGTCAACATCAATTACTTTTCCAACCAGACCATCAGCCGTCAGAACCGCAGCTGACTTCCTGATCCCTGTCTCCGAACCGGCATTTAATAACAATCCATTCACAATACTATGCGGATTCTGGCCGATTACTTCTGCTGTGGTCAAATGCATTTGTGTTTTTTCACGGAATCCGAGCAATTTCCTCAGACGGATATTCTCCAACAATGCATCCTGAAGCTGCATATTTTTAACAGCCAGATCTGTGTTTTCCCTCCGTAAAACTGTATTCTCATCAGTCAGATCAAAATAAGATTGGACCCGGTAAACATACTGACCAACACCACCAAGGGCATCCATAGCAATTCCCCTAAAAGATCCCCCCGGATCTTTGTCGGTGGTTATCATCAGAAGGAGAGAAAGTAGAATACAGATCACCAGAACAAAGGCATCACGGATTTCAATAATATAGTTTAATAATTTTAACACAATTTATTAGCCTGATCTATTTATAACGCAGCCCAAGGCTGCATACAAAATTCAAATGACAATATACAAATAACAAATAATAGTCAATTTCCAAAGTTCCAATGATTCAATATTATTTGACTGGATTTTCAAAATTGTGATTTGGAAATTATTTGATAGTTGAGATTTGTTATTTGTTATTTTTAAAACTTTGCTAATCGCCCCGGCGATCCCTGCCTGCCGCGTACGTAGACCCGCCCCTATGATCACCCTATACCTTATTCCCCTATGCCTTAGACCTTTATACCTTATACCTTATACCTTTATACCTTATACCTTTATACCTTATTCCCTTATACCTTATACCTTTATACTTTATACCTTTATACCTTATTCCCTTATACCTTTATACCTTATTCCCTTATACCTT
>CAZBBC010000027.1:0-4936 GCA_964489835.1 uncultured Calditrichota bacterium | reverse complement strand
TTATACCTTTATACCTTATTCCCTTATACCTTTATACCTTATTCCCTTATACCTTATACCTGTACTCCCTGGACTGATATAAAGTATTCCCCCCTGCTACATGCGTCGTTGTTTTAAAAGAACTTTTTCGTAACGCTCAAAATCATCTAATATGATCCCACACCCACGGACAACACAGGTAAGCGGATCCTCAGCAATATGTATGGGTAAAGATGTATCTTCCCGCATGCGTTCATCCAAATTCTTTAGTAATGCACCGCCACCGGTCAGAACAATACCACGATCAAGAATATCGGAAGCCAGCTCCGGCGGGGTTTGTTCCAGCGCCACTTTGACTGCTTCAATTATCGTTTCAATCGCTTCATCAAGTGCTTCCCTTATTTCTACAGAACTGATTTCAATTGTTTTTGGTATACCATCCACCAGATCTCTGCCTTTAACTTCTGTCCGGATTTCCTCGGCCAGTGGTGTCGCAGAACCGATCGTGCATTTTATCTGCTCCGCTGTCTTTTCACCGATCAACAGATTGTAATTTTTCTTAAAATACTGCATAATGGCCTGGTTCATTTCATCCCCACCTACCCGAATCGAAGAATGATGAACAATTCCGTTAAGTGAAATAACCGCTATTTCCGAGGTTCCGCCACCAATATCAACAATCATGTTTCCTATCGGTTGACTGATGTCAAGACCCACCCCAATGGCTGCTGCCATGGCTTCCGCCACCAGATGAACTTCACGGGCCCCTGCTCTCTCTGCAGAATCCCTGACAGCCCGTTTTTCCACTTCTGTGATACCCGAGGGTACATCAACGACTATTTTACCAATCAGCATCCGATTAATATTCGCTTTTCGTATTAATTCCCGCATCATAATTTCTGTCGCCTCAAAATCCGCAATCACACCGTCTTTTAAAGGCCGAATGGTGATGATATCTCTGTGTGTACGACCCAGCATTTCGCGCGCTTCATTACCAATCGCTACAACCTTACCTGACTCATCATCCAGTGCAATAATTGAAGGTTCATCAACAACGATTCCTTTACCTCTGACATGAATGAGCGAATTCGCTGTCCCCAGATCGATCCCAAGGTCCGTTGACAGTAGGTTTAAAAACTTAAATGCCATATGCAAATCCCCAATAATTTTTCGATTTAATGTTTAAAATGCCGCATACCTGTCAACACCATTGCCAGATCATGCTCATCTGCTGTTTCGATTACTTCCGCATCCCTGATCGAACCTCCCGGCTGAATCACCGCGGTTATCCCTGCCTCTGCCAGAGCTTCAATCCCGTCCTTGAATGGAAAATAAGCGTCAGAAGCACACACCGTCTGCTGCGTGGAATGCCCGGCCTGCTCTGCTTTCTTCACTGCCAGTTCGGCAGCATCTACACGGGACATCTGTCCGGCGCCTACACCGGTCAATTGTCTATCCGTTGTATATATGATTGCGTTTGAGTGTACATGTTTCACCAGCTTCCAGGCAAATGCCAGCCCATTCCATTCTGCTTCGGAGGGCGGCCGCTTTGTGGCCACTTTTGTCTGACGGATATCAAGATTGACCTGGTCTTTACTCTGCAATAGAAGTCCTCCGCTGATCGTACGTACCTGGTACTTAAAGTTATCACTCTTATCGGGACTAAAACTGATCAGACGCAGATTCTTTTTTTTGGTTAATACAGACAAGGCTTCTTCGGAAAAACCCGGGGCCAGGATGCATTCAAAAAAATGTTCTGACATTTTTTCGGCCAGATCCTTGTCTACTGTCCCGGTCAAACCGGCGATCCCTCCATAAGCGGATAGAGAATCAGTACCCAAAGCCAGGTTATACGCCTCTGCAAGCGTTTCACCCCGCGCTGCCCCGCAAGGATTGGTATGTTTTATAATCACTACAAAATTTTCATCAAACTCTTTGACCATTGAAAGTGCGGCGTCCAGGTCAATTAGGTTATTGTATGAGAGCTCCTTCCCGTGCAGTTGTTTGAAATTACTCAGGGGATTATTACCTGAAAAACTGTAATAGGCAGCTTTCTGGTGCGGATTTTCTCCATAGCGTAGATCACTGATTTTTCTACCGGCCAGAGTAAATTCCTCAGAAAATTCTTCGGCACTGTCCCCTTTATTTTTTAAATAATCAGCAATCAAGGCATTATAACGTGCGGTATGCTCAAAAGCACGCACGGCACAACGCTGGCGAAAAGACAAGGAAGTTCCGGAATTATTCTGCTCAATTTCTGTCATCAGATCATCATACTGATCGGGGGAGGTAATCACGGTGGTCCAGTTGTAATTTTTGGCCGCTGCACGGATTAATGAAGGGCCACCGATGTCAATATTCTCAACCGCTTCTTCCAGACTGCAATTTTTTCGGGCAACGGTTTCTGCGAAGGGATATAAATTCACAATCACCAAATCAACAGGATCTATATTCTGATCCGAAAGTTGTTTTAAATGGTTCTCACTGCGTTTAGCCAGAATTCCGGAAAAAATAACCGGATGCAGCGTTTTTACGCGGCCATCCAGTATTTCCGGGAAACCGGTGATATCCGAGATCTGTTGGGTTTTAATCCCCGCCTTCTCGAGTACTTTACGTGTACCCCCCGATGAAATGATCCGAACCCCTCTGTCATTTAGAAATCGGGCCAGCGCTTCAATCCCCGTTTTATCGTAAACACTGATAATCGCCCTTTTAATCGTCTCCACTTCATTCTTCTCCTTTAATGTACACTCGCAATTTATCAACTTCCAACTGATCTTCCACAAGAAGTTTTACTGCCTGCGGGAAAATTTCATGTTCAATTTTAAGTACACATTGTGCTATCTCTTCTGCATTCTGCGCATTTTCTATAGAAATGGCCTTTTGTAAAACGATAGGCCCGGCATCATATTCATTATTAACCAGGTGCACCGTTGCACCGCTCACCTTGACACCACGTTCATAAACAGCATCGTGAACATGGTGCCCATACATTCCTTTGCCGCCAAATGAAGGTAATAATGCCGGATGGATATTAATGATCTTATTGCTATAGCGGTTGACTATCTGCCGGCCAATCATTTTCAAATAACCGGCGAGAATGATATAGTCAATCCTGTTATCTGTCAGTGTTTTCAGTATTTCATCATTATATGATTGACTATCCGGGAAATTTTTCGGTGTGATGATTTTAACCGGAATTCCAGCGGCTTCTGCTATTTCTATCACACCGGCCGTTGGAATATTCGTGATAACTATCCCAACAGTAGCAGATATATATCCTTCATTGATCTTATCCAGAATCGCTCTAAAATTACTACCGCGTCCGGAAGCAAGTACGGCTAACCGTTTTTCATTCATCTCTATCCACTATTTAAGCTACTAATTTAATTAAATTTATACAACCATTCAATACAGAACAGCCCAATTTTTTTTATAGCCTCTGGCTGTGCTATGCTATTGTAGCCAAGAACTTTGTTATTATAGCAATAATTCTATCTAAAGTGTTTAATTTTTTTACCGCAAAGACGCTAAGAAAGCGCAAGGATCGCAAAAATTAAATAAAATTTTTAAAAATAATAAAAATCCTTGCGTGCTTTGCGGATCCTTTGCGTCCTTGCGGTTAAGTAATCCGTGTAAATCCGTGGACAAATTCTTTTTTTGATTGCAGCAATATGCTGCGGTATGAATTGATTAGGCTAAATGATTGAAGGGAAACGTATGGATATTTTGAACATCTGTTCACCTGTAATTCCGCTTATCATCTGTTAAACCGTCCTCACATGAAATGGATTAGCAAAACATATTTCTTTTTGAGTGGTATCCAGACGGGTATGCACACCAATCGGCATTGTAAATTTTAACACCCCATGTCCATAGGGAAAATTTAACAGAACCGGATACAATGCATCTGCAAAATATGATTGGAGAATCTCGGTGACTGTAAAAGAAGGTTCGTTCTCCTCCGGATTACAATCGATAAAATCCCCTAAGATTAGCCCGTTTATCTGTTCAAATACACCGGCTTGCTTCAAATGGGCCAGATAGCGGTCGATTTTGTATGGTTTTTCTCCCACATCCTCCAAAAATAAAATAGATCCCTGATAATCGGGAGAATAATTCGTTCCCAGTAAATGGCATACCAAAGATAAACAGCCGCCTAACAGAACACCTTTGGCCATTCCGGGAACCATAACAGACGCATTTGTATCACCAAATAAAAATTTATAGTCGGACGAGTTGTTTTCCATCTGGTTCCAGAAATGTTGTTCCGTAAAGGGAAGGAGACTTTTGCCCATCTCTACTCCTGCCATTGGCCCTGAAAATGACGGTATCATTGTCCTGACCCAGATGGCCAATTGTAGAGTTGTTATATCGCTATAGCCTACCAGAGGTTTTTTGTTATTCATAATTAAATCATAGTCAACTTTATCCACCAGTCGAAGGCCACCCCATCCGCCGCGTGCACACAGGATCATCTCCACCGCCGGATCATTATACATATCATGCAGATCCGACAACCGTTCCGTATCACTTCCTGCAAAATACCCATAGATTCTACCCAGATGCTTACCTCTTTTAATTTTATAGCCCCTGTCTTGCAGATATCTGATGCCCGCAGCCAGACAATCTGTATCCGGGATCCAGGCAGGAGAAATAATACCGATAGTGGCGTTCGAGCGAAGTGGTTTAAACATAGATCTGTCCTCATAATATTCAACTTTCAAAGTTCTAATGACCAAAGAGTAATATACTGAATTTGTAAAATTGTAATTTAGAATTTTTCTGTTATTTAGTATTTATTATTTGTTATTTTCACTGTGTTGTGTCAGGAATTGATCAAATTAATAAAAAATTGGAATATTATTGTATAAAATATCTTTATATATTCGATAATGATGAATAAATATAGTTAAACCTGATTCACAGTTTGCTGATGGTTGTAATTAATAATATA
>CAZBBC010000026.1:3780-39948 GCA_964489835.1 uncultured Calditrichota bacterium | reverse complement strand
GTTAGAGTATCGAATCATTCTAACAACTCCTTGATTCAGTAAAAGTTCGAATTCATTCTAATTGATATAAAAGTGTAGCAATCAAAATATTTCATATACCTTCAATCTCATTAGTAGTAATTTAGATCATAAATGATTGTTTAAGATTCTTATATGGATATTTTAGCGGATAACGAAGAAATTGGATCAGAATACAAAAGATAGCTATCTTTGTCAAGTGATTTTTTCAATTCGCAACAACTAAAAATTTACCATTTGACTTTAAAATTCGGCAGTGTAAATAACAACTGAAATCTCGCTGATTCTTTGTCAAACGGAATTTTAAACATTAATTCACTTGATTTTTTCATCGATTTTTTTTTATCTTTGAACTAAAATGATAATATATGATTGTTTTACGGAGTTCTTAATGAGAAAAGTGGAAAGAGAAAAGTTCATACTACAGGTTCTTGACCAAAACGAATATATTGATGTGACTGAAATTGAGAGCCAATGTGATGTATCGGCTATCACTGCGCGTAGAGACCTCGATGAACTTGCAAAGAGAGGATACTTGTTAAGAACGCATGGCGGGGCTGTTAAGGATGAGTCCGTCACTAATTTATTTAGTTTTTCAAAAAGAATAGATAACGGCACAGAAAAAAAAATTGCAATAGCTAAATTTGCTTCACAATTTATCAATGAAAACGATGTCATTTTAATGGATAGTGGGACGACTGTTTTCAGGCTTTGTGATTTTATTCATAAAAGAAAAAATCTGCATGTTATTACAAGCTCTTTGCCGGCGGCGTCAGAGCTCATTAAATCTCCCGGAATAAAAGTTTTTTTAATTGGAGGTGAGGTTTTTCCGGAACGAAGAGCCACTTACGGGCCGATTGCCTCTGAACATATTTCTCAATATCACGCCAAAAAAACATTTATTGGTACCGATGGCATTTCTCTTCGAAGAGGTCTGACTGTTCGCGATGTAAATGAAGCGACCAGAATAAAATCAATGATCGACGCTGCTGATGAAGTTTACCTCCTTTGCGATTCTTCCAAAATTGAGCATAACTCTTTATTTAAATTGGTGCCGATTTCAGTAATCGATTACCTAATTACGGATAATGCGATAAGTGAGGAAATTGTTAATAAATACATAGACAATGATATTGAGATCTTTGTGGCTAAACCAGAATAAAGAATTGAACATTCTTACCTGAATCTTTGATGCCGGTTGTGAAAAATAAATCAGGAGTAAATTAATTTCAGCGATTTTTTCAAGAATCTCTGTTTCAGTTATCGATCACTCACACACGTAAATTTGTGATCAACTCGAAATCCAGTGCCGACACAGAATGACGGTTGATAATTTGATCATTACATATGATAGTAAAATCCTGTTTCTGTTCAGTCAAATTCCAGAGCAACGCGGCCCGTGCCGTGGGGTACCAGGAAAACACGACGGGGATATCCTCTTCTACATAAGGTATACCTTTTAAATCCTGCCTGATGCTCTTTTTTAAAGCAAACAGATCGTCAAGATTTTCCCCGACAAAGACAAAATGATCCCCGGTGGCTTTTGATCCCGGACGAGCAACCAGGTTCCCGGCGATGGGCCGTAGCCTTCCCTCTGAAACCGCACGAGCCTCTTCATCAGAAAGAAATACCCAGCCATCTGCGGGTAACTCATCAACAACTTCGAAAGGTATCCCAAGGGCCAGGAATAAACTAAAAGGTTTATCTTCACCAACCAACCGGCTATCCCAGCCCCAATAATGTTTGAATGGACCCTGTGGTCGATGCCCGGCAAGTTTTTCATGAAACCCGGCACTTTTTTTCATGGCCGGTCCCAGAACTGGCCAGTGTGTTACCGGAAAAGGTTTGAGTCCGCTCATAAACATCGTATGCCGCACATCAGAAATCAGCGAGACACTGAGTTTGGCCGCCATGTTTTTGGCAGAAAGCTGATCGGCCGGATAAGCCGTGGTCTCACTGTAAGCCAGATCAGGCCGCGTAAAACGACGATGAAATAGTGAACTGAACAATTCATCTGTTTTACCCTTAACCGGGTTAAACGATTTATCATTAAACATCAATTCACCGACGCGAAAAGGAACCTGCCGGAAACGATCGAGAGGAATACCGGCTTTTTCGGAGCCGAGATACATAACCATAATTCCCAGGGGTATATCCGGTGCAGCTGTCTGAAGTTTTGCAAACATATCGTATAGTTTATTGCACCAATAGTCTATCCATTGCCGGAGAATGAAAGTGGGATTTCTGTTGGTTACAGATTCAAGGAGCAAATTCCAGTCAGGCAATTTATATCCATGAAGATCCAAAAATTTTTGCCGGCAGTCCTCACAAAAACAACCGCCAATCTGGCCGGGAGAACGGGCAACCCGGAAGTCATCATCCAGGAAAATAGCGTCAAATCCTTTAGCGCTTATTTCTATTACCGCCTTCACATTCTCTTGTACAGCCGGCGTATGAATTGAAGTACCGGAGTAAAGTTTTCCATCGACGGTACAGGCATTTTTCCAATGACCCGGAGGTGTATGAGACACCGTGCTGTTATCCACACCAAGGGCATCTCCCGGATGACCCAACGGGACATTGATAATATGGGTACGGAATCCTTTATGCTCAAGAATATTTGCTTGTTTTTTTAATTCATCGGGTGTCTGATACCACCGGCCATATAAAAATCCTGCCAGCCAGATATCAGTAACACCTGCTTCCTGGATCAGTGAAGGTAATTCGGGAAACTCTTTTATTGCCTGAGGCTGCAGGCATACATGGAAACGACGGATGGATCCGGTATTATCCGAACTGATTATTTTACCAGCCAGCGGACTAAAACTTCCAAGAAGAAAGGAGGATCGAATCAGATGGTTGATAAAATCCCGGCGGTTAATATTACTCATAATTTGTCCTGAGAGTCTCTTTTCTAATTTAATGGTTTTTTGACAAATTCATTCCAATATATCCTGTTATCCTAAAATTGGAGAATATCAGTCCACATCCTCTACCATAACTTTCCAATCCGCAAACTCAACAGCATATTGTACCTGATCAGAGGAACCGGCCGCAAGACCCAGGTCCACGGTTTTTTTAATACCCGGTATTTGATCGGTTTGTCGTTTAATCATCCAGTTTTTCCCGTCTAAACTTATACATCCTGTAAAACGATTCCCATGTCGCTCCAGACGCACCCATAGTGGTGTTGGTGTGTCTTCAGGAAGATTTTCGCTGCTTGCTTTATGCATACAACCATCCCCGAATTCATCGTAATTGATTCCCGCACGGCCCGGTGTGCTGAACATGAGTACAGAACCTTTACTACCTCTGTCAACATCGAAACTCTTACTGATGTCATCCCGAACAAAAAGACCAGCTCTGAACCATTGATTTGTGCGGTTTTGAAATGAAACGATTTTCACAGTGGATATAAAATCACCCTTAAGTTTCTTCAAATAAACGGTTGCATAGGCATCTTCCGCATGGTAAAAATCCCAACCGCTGGCTTTTATAATATAATGGTTTTTTCTCTGATCAACAGCCACCTTTGCAGGTTTGGCTTTTGGTGAGATATAAGTGTACAATTTTTGCTCATTAATAATTAGTTCTTTACCTTTAATCACCTGAAGCGACACGACATCGCTGTTCTCTATCCCGATAAGATAACTTCCCACATCGGGTGTCATTTCAAAATACACCTCTTTTGACTGATCGCTTTTTAATTCAATGGGCTGACTTTTTACTTCCTTGCCATTAGCATACAGATGGATCGTTGATTGAATGGTTTTGGGTTGCAGGTTTGAGGCCATGGCAGTAACACGAACACTTTCTCCGGAAAACAACCTTTCTTCTGATACCTGAATTTTATCGTATACAATGGCTGGTTTTTCTCCCTGCACAGAAATGATCTGCGGTTTTGTTTCGCCAATAGCGATTGCCTGGCTACCCGCATCGCTTAATCGTAAATCAAATTCAATACTTCTCGTATTGTTCCGGATTACCGGGAAAGGCTTGTTTTCAATTATTTTTCTGTTGAGGTAGAGTGCAATCGGTGCCACACCCGAGCTACCGCTGTTATATACATCAGCCATTACTTTTACCACAGAACCTGCATTCAGCACATTATTTGCAGGTTTATCTTCAAAAAAAATACGCAGATTTGAGCAGGAAAACTCGGGATCTCCATAAATAAACTGCTCAGGAGCATTTGGGGGCGGCTCAATCCAAAAATTATCAGAATAGTCATTATCAATAAGATATGTACCGCATGTTTTCATATCTCCCTGCTCAAGATCATAATAAATATTGTTTTTTACAGTCCAGTCAGTGGACATATTGTCGTACCAGAAAGCAACATTATCACTAAAAAATCCGCGGTGAACACCATGAATGAGATTATTCCTGACCACAGAGTTAAATGACATGCCGTTGACCACAATAACCCCGGCGTCATCGGCATCGTGTTGCACATCATCAAAATGATTATATTCGATTACAAAATCCCCGCTTAAATATCCTTCCACACCTCCCCCACCAACATTAAGAGTATAAGGCCGTCCGGACTTTGTGAAATAATTATGTGAAATGGTGGTATGAAGCGTATTACCAACAGCCAGGGTTATGCCACCACCATGACCACATTCTGAAAATATATTATGCGAAATGGTAGTCTCTCTGGTTATCTGAATGAGTTTTCCATTTATCATGTCCCGGGTGCCATGCACACTCATTGCTCCCTGAGCCAGACCGTCAAATTTATTTCTGAAAATTCGCATCTGATAAGATCCTAAACCAATGTTCATTCCCACACCTTCACAAGCTCGCAAGGTTGATTCTGCGAACTCACAATTATGTGCAAACTCATATGTTATGGCGACACAGCCCGGTGTCGGCTCGTAATGATGCGGAAAATCCCGGAAATTTTCTTTCGCCCCTTCCATAGTTAATCCATAAAACCGCAAATTCCGAACTGGCTTATTTTCGTTACCTTTTATTTGAATCAATTGTGTGATTTGCGGAACTGATATATTAACCTTATTTGGATCAGTAATTCCGGCCATCGGAATATAGTTGATCTCTTTTTTATTTTTATCAAGAATCCATTCTCCGGGCGTATCTAAGAATGATTTTACATTTTCCACATAGTATCGGGGAGGAACGACTAATAAACCATTAAATCCTTTGGGACCATCTTCCGGTTCTTTCAGATAGGCGATTTGCTTATTTTTATCTAAACTTGCGATGGAATTATAGGCTGTACGCCAGCGTAGAAGAATGACGATACGATTGTTCTCCATGTCAGGCCATTCTTGTATGTCGCCCGGTCGGTAGGGGATTTCAGATGTTGAAGAAGGCGTTTCTCGTAGCGTATAGTATCCTGTATTAGGTGTTCGTGCTAACGTTTGTGTTTTGCCCGCAACAATAAGAGAGGACACATCTCCATGTGCAAAGGAGGCGACCCAGGCATTCCCCTCTTTTCTCCAATTCGTGACCGGGACAGCACCCGAAATTACCGGTTTTTCACTCGGATAAGCGGCGTATGTCACATAATTATCCCGTAAATGATGCCACTCAAAGGCTCCTGATGGCAGGTTGGTCTCGACCCGCTCCCCCCCATCTTCGGAAGTGAAAACCAACGGTTCACTGAGTGTATAATAACCCTGGCGGATAAACACCACAATGTCTTTTCCTTTTCCATACGAATGAGAAGTTCCGACATAAAGAGCATCAATAGGTTTTCCTTTTGGCTTATAAACTTTTGCTTTAAGTTCGCGTACGGCGCGTTGAGCACGCTCAATGGTAGCGAAAGGTCCATCAGTACCGGTGACATTGGGCCCGGGCAGGGTACCTGACCAGCTATCGTTACCATTGGATGAAACGTAGAAATCCCCCTTCGCCGTTTGCGCGTCAAAGGGCTGCCATAATTCGCTGCGCAGCAACTTTCCATCTTGCGGCTGGGCTGAAAGTACGACGACTGATAACAATATAAAAGGAAGTAAAAAAACATCACTTAATGGTCGAAACATCTGATTCATAATATTTTCCTTTTAATGATCTATTCAGGATTTTCCCGATTCAGCCTGGTTTTGCACCCAATAATACAGTGCCGGAACCAGGACCAAAGACAGAACAATGGAGAGAGTGATACCACCGATCATTGCAACGGCTAGGGGACGCAGCATTTCCGCGCCCTGGCTCTGAGCCAGTGCCAGTGGTAGAAATCCCGCAATCGTAGAAAGCGATGTCATTAAAACCGGCCTTAGTCGAACACGGCCGGCCGTGAGAACCGCCAGTTTTAAGTCATGCTGCCGGATCATATAATATTCCGCATAATCGATCACCAGTATACCGTTATTCACAACTACGCCGATGATCATGATCATTCCCATAAACGCCGATATATCTAATGGTATACCCGTAATCCACAGGATCACAAACACACCGGTTACCGCCAGTAGGGTACCGATCATGATGACCAGTGAGGTACGGAATGAGTGGAATTCAAAGAGTAAAATGGTGAACACCATCATGGCGCCGGCCAGCATAACCAGCATCAATTCTTTGAAGGCGTTTTGCTGACTCTCATAGGCACCCCCTAATTGAGCGGTTATACCCTGCGGCAGGGGAAAGCCATCGAGCATTTGTTGAACATCTCCGGCAACACTGCCTAAATCTCTTCCGGATATTTGGGCAGTAACATTGACGATCAAACTCAGGTTGTCGTGTTCTACGTCTGTTAGACCGGGCGATTTCTTTATTTCTGCCATTTCTTCCAGATAAACCACTCGTTGAATTTGCGGAAAATAGAGCGGCAATCGCTGGATGTCGGCAAAATGACGCTCGCCGCGCTGGGCATAACGCAACCTTACTGGTATAATTTTCAATCCTGACAGAACATGCGTCGGGGCTTCACCCCACAACGCCATACGGATTGCCCGGTTTATGTCTTTAACGGTCAATCCGAAATGAGCGGCTGCCTCCGGCAATACGCGGATGGTCAGTTCCGGTTCGGAAGGATTGAATCCGCGATAGACATCCACCACATTGGAAATGGTTTCCAGCGAATCAGCCAGTTGCTGAGCCACATCCTGCATTAGCCCCAGGTTATTGCCCCAGACTTTGATGGCTATTGGCGCTACTTCGCCGGCCAGGTCACTGTTCAAACGATCCGGCAGTACCTGAAACAATTCCGTTTCCAGCCGCGGTTCTGCGTTTTCGGCAATCTCCCGTAAATCATCCATGATTTCATATACCGAGCGTTGACGGTCTTTTTTCAGAGAAATCAAAAAATCGCCTTCATTAGGATGCAGCCGGGGGTGTCCCAGGCTTGTACCGATCCGCAGGGAGTAGTTCTCAATTTCCGGCATGTCTTTCAATTGGTTTTCAATGGATTGCAGCATGGAATAGGTGCCTTCCAGGGAACTGCCGGGCGGTGCTACAAAATCCAGAACGATAGTTCCTTCATCCCACTCCGGTAAAAATCCACTAGGAATTTGCAAATACGAAATAAACGCAATGGTACCCAGAATTAAAATGCTAACAAAAACAAGCAGCGGATGTTTTAGATTATATGACAGTATCTTTTGATGCACTGCAACAATTTTGGGTAAAAAGCGCCCGGCTCGCTTAGGCCGGGTAGAAACCAACATATCGGCTATCGCCGGGGTCAGGAAAACCGCCAAAATCATGGAAATGCCAATGGTCACTGCAAGCGTGCCGGCCAGCGCACCAAAAAAGATGCCTGGTACACCGCTCAAAAAAACCAGGGGGATAAATACTACCAGCGTCGTCATGGTGGCGCCGATTAGAGGTGTGATGATTTCGCCGGTAGCCTTAATCACTGCTTCGCTTCGCTGGAACTTTTCTTCCAGGTAGCGCTCGATATTTTCCACTACCACGATAGCGTTGTCCACCAATATCCCGATCGAAGCTGCCAACCCTCCCAGGCTCATCAGGTTTAAATCCATACTTGTCAGTTTCATAAAAATGAAGGTGATCAATAACGCCACAGGGATGATTAGCGCCGTGACCAATGTAATGCGGATACGTCGTAGAAACAGAAAAAGAATCAAGATGGTTAACGCAGCGCCCTGAAAAATGCTCACATATACTCCCCGGATAGAATTTTTAATAAAATCCGAGAGGTCATACCATTTGCTCATTTCCACACCAGGAGGAAAGGACTGGCGAATGGTTGCCATGCGCTGTTCCACCTGTCGCATCACTTCCACTGAATTCACGCCCGGTTGAACCAACACATTGACCAATACGGCCTCGTGAAAATTGCTGCGGGTTTTAATGAACATTTCCTGTTGTGCCGGGGTAATTTCAGCGACATCGCGCAATAAAATGGGAGTGGGATAGCGATCAATTATCACCGTTTCGCCGATTTCGGCAACCTTCTGGTAACGGTTGTCCGAAACATTGAGATACAATTGGTGCGATTCGGTAAGCCTTCCTACAAAATCGACTGTATTAGTCTGCTCCAAGGCATTAGCAATAGTGCGATAATCCAATTGAAAAGCTGCAAGTTTTTCGGGATCTAGATTTACCCTGAACTCGCGTTGGTCTCCGCCAATCAATTCGATGTTAAATACTCCGGGAATTTCCGCCAGCTGTGGACGGATAGTAAAATTGGCTAAATTCCATAGCTCTATCAGGTTTTGGGAATTTGAATAGAAGCTATAACTGGCAATGGGAAAAGTGCTGGTGTTGATTCGACGGATATTCACTTCCGCGCCTTCCGGCAGTAAATGTTGAATGCCGCTAACCTGTGCCTGCAGCAGTTGGAAGGCTTTAAACATATCCTCGTGCCAGCCGAAGAACACGTCGATTTCTGACGATCCCCGGTTGGTAGAAGAACGCACAGCTTCTACCCCCGGAACCACCATTACCGCTTCCTCAACCGGTTTCACTATTTCGGCTTGCATTTGGCTCAGGGGTGCCAGACCGAAGTCCACCAAAACCTGGATACGGGGAAATTCTGCCTCCGGAAAAACGCCCTGGGGAATCTGGAACAGCAAATAAAAGCCGGAAATGGATAGCAACAGCGCCATAAAAACAATGGCACGTTTGTTTTGTACGGCCAGCCTTACCAGTTTTTCCATTATGGCTGAACCTCCATCCCGTTAATCAGCGAGTACACTTTTTCAACGGCCACTTTTTCGCCAACCGTCAACCCGGCAGTGATTTCTATCCGGTCTTTCTGCATAATACCCGGCATAACGGTGCGTTTTTCAACCAGGTTACCCTTCAACACATAGACGCTGAACATGCCCTCCTCTTCCAAAACGGCACTTCGGGGAACAGTGAGCGCATCAGAGTGGCGTTGTGCCGGCACACCAATTTTCACCAGCATACCCGGGCGGTAGATGCCATCTGGATTGGGTAAATTCATGCGCAGAAGAACGGTTTGTTTGGTAGGACTTACATCCGGTGAAACGGCTGCCACTGCTAATGAGGTTTTGGGCAGATCACTTGCCGGGAACAATACTGTCAGCTGTTGGTTGCGTCGTATAGCTGGCAGCATCTTCACCGGCATGTCTGCTAAAATTTGCAATATCCGCGGGTCACCGATGTGAAGAATTTTTTCCCCGCGTTGTACCACATCACCGCCGCGTCGCCAGACCGTCACTACTATCCCGTCGATGGGACTATGAAGATCGATGGTTTTGATCTCGCTTTCCAGTATTTGGCGCGAATCTGCCGATACCCTTTCGAAAATCTGCATCAATGCTTCGCGCTGAGGGGGAATGATCGTGGCGATTTTTTGCCCTTTGTGCAGGCGATCCCCAATCAGCAGTGAAAAATCACTCAGTCGTCCTTCAAATTGGGAGGACAGAATGGTCTCCTCACGAAAGGCCACATGTCCATAGATGAACAGAGTATCCACCATATTTTGGGATTGTACCACAACCGTTCGTATCTTGAGCAACGGATGGGTGGCTTGGTCCAAAGCCCGGTCGGCATCTTTCTGGCAACCACCGATATAAAACGCTGCCAGTAAAACAGGTGTTATTATTTTCAGAAAGGACATTTCATGCTCCCTGTATTTGAGCAATTAGCTGGTAATTCCCGGTTAGCAGGTAAATTTCGATTTTTTGGAGCAGAAAACGCAATTGCGTATCCTGCAGTTGTAAATGGGTTTCCTGCCAGGTTTGTTGAGCGTCCAGATATTCTAAATTGGTGATCAACCCCGCTTCATACTGGACTTTTGCCAGTTCAAATGCCTGCTGGGTAATGTCCAGCTGCTCACGCTGAATATGTATGATATCTGTAAGTTTTGACATTTCTTCAAACAGTTTTTCTGCTTCAATTTTCAGTTCATTTCGCAGGTTACTGCGCTGATATTCCAGATCACGAATAGTTGCCGCAACTTCTTCTTTTTGAAACTCACTCTGCCCCCATTGGAAAAGCGGCACCGACATACCAATGCCAACCAGGCCATAGTCACCATCAGAAGTGGGATCTCCATCCGCCACATATCCGCCCCACATCTGCAAATGCGGTAGTAAAGCGGCAGTGATTTTGCGGCGCTGCAATTGTGTTGCCTGAATTTGAAAGGTGAGCGCTTGAATACCGGGATGATTTTCCAGCAAGATCTGGCAGATGTCCTGGAGACCGATAATAGAATCTGGTGCGGTAGTCCGGGAAGAAAAAGGTTGAACATCCACTGGTTTTGAATCTTGGCCGTTGAGCAGGGTGGCCAGCTCTTCGCGCAGGGCGCTTCCCTGCGCGACAATGTTTCGCTGTTCCTGTTCCAAAGCAAGAGTCGCCGCTCGGGTTCGGAGGAGATCCAGCCGGCTGCGAACACCTGTTTCCCAGAATGCTTTAGCGATTTGCGCGTGTTGCTCCAACAACGTTTTCCGGTACTCAAAGGATTGCTGCCACAGGTCGGATTTTAGAATCCGGAAGTAAATCCCGGTTATACGCCTGGCTAGCGAGAGACGGGATTTCGAAAGATTTGCTTTGCTGGCTTCGATTGCGAGCGCAGCGGATTCCGCGCTGTTCTGCAACCAGCTACCCAGAGACCAGTCACTCATCAGGAGCAATCCCTGCTCGCGGTAATTGTAATCGCGATAGAAAAATTGATGATAATGACCGTCCAGTAGAAATTTAGGATAATAAACCGATTTTTCTTGCTGATATACAGCACCCAGCGATTTGATTTGCCACACCCGGGATTGAATTTCAGGATGATTTTTGAACGCGATGTTCAGACAAGCGGCCAGGGTCAGGCGGCTTGACGGTTGTGCAACTATCGAGGACACCAGCAACAGGAGATATATAAATATTTTCGCCAATATTAGCACTCCTTTGTGTCATAAGCATATATGGTACATTCACAATTATTAGGTGATTTTTATGCAACAGATATTAATCTTTTATTTCTGAAGATCACTGCCGGTTTCAGGTAAAAGTATAATTATTTAATACGTAATTACAAAGTTAAAACCGTATGCGATTAATGCATCTGACTCCCTGACCACATTTTCAAAATCAACTTCCCTTCCCCTGGATTTTCAAATGGTCCGGCAGTTGGATTTTGATCATTTCTTTTCTTTCCGAAATAATCTTTGTCGATTTTCAAGGGCGTACTGTCAGGATTTTCATAAGGCAGTTCAGGAATCATTGCCGTACCTAATAAATTTGTATCGACGAGTTGATTCTTTAATTTCATCAGTGACGGGTCGAGTATCATGTGAAGAAAATAACTTTTTTCTTCTTCCACCAGTTTTATATCCGGATCAAATGCTTTTTGTTCGACATATTCTGTTTCTTTAATATATGGTTTTGCACCTTTTAGATAGATATTCCCTTGTACCTGCATCGGCCGCTCCAAGGCGTTATAGATATCCAAACCATAACCTGTTTTTAGCCTGGATTCAGGATCGCTATTAGGGGGAATAACTGCATCTCCTGCAACAAAGATATTATTATAGAACCGGTCATCGCCTCCGATGATATTTATTAATCCTGCTACCCCGGTGGAATGGGAAAAATGATAGGGTGTATACCGTGTGCTCGGATGTAATTTGACCTTTCCCACTACAAGATTGTGCACATAAGCACCTCCCTCAGACATGTCTCTCAGGGCGACGTCGGACAAAAATATGTTGTTATCCACAATATACGGGCCATGATCAACTTCGAAAAACAGATCTTCGGTGGAATTATCATAGCACAGGTTAGCACTAATACGTGTACCCTGGGCCATCCAGTCCATCCATAGTCCTCTCCCTGTATTATGAATATGATTCTTTTCTATGAGCACATCTATTGCTGCATGGAGCTTGATACCACCAATTTCGGCCCCCTGGAATTGCCTCTTTGTCCAGATATCGTAAATATGATTATTCGCTATTATGCTGAAAACAGCTCCGAGACTTCCGCATATCCCGGCCTGTTCGCAGTTAAATATGATGTTGTTTCGCACAATGTGCGTCCCGATTTTATCTTTCGACCAGCCCCCCTGTAATGCCCTGAATATTACTTCATTATAATGCGTCGCACCGTCTTTTCGCGGATTTCCCAACCATACATTATGACCGCTTTGCCTGTCTTTTCCTAAGGTAATTCCGGAGCATTTTGAATCACTGACGATATTGTTTTCAATGATCCAGCCTTTGCTCCAATGGGTGCCGATGAGACCGATCTGTTCAGCTGTCGGTGCCGCCCATTGTGTTGCCGCCTGACTAAAATGAAAACCGTATATCGTAATATAATTTCGCCCGGGCCTATCGGGGTAAAAACAGGTTTTTCTTACTGTGATCTCAACCAATTCTTTATTGGGATTAAAGTTATGAAAGTTTGCCCAAATAGTTGTGCTTTTATCATCGCTTTCACAATACCAGGTGTAAATCGAAGCATCCTTGTTCAAAGCGTATTGATAAGGTACCGGATTCATTACAAATTCCAGCGTGGCTTTTTCATACAATGATCGGCCGTTGAGAAAGACTTCACCGCTGTGATGTATTCTTCCCCGGTCATCAAACCAATCGCCTTCAATAATGTCTTGGTAGGGATTATAGTCTCCGAAATAGGCGTTGGGCAGCGACACTTTCCATACACCATTTCCCAGGTGTTTCCAGCCAGTAACAATCTCGGAGCCTTTGATTATGACCTTCTCACCCTGGGCAGTTTTATAAACAATTCTTTTCGAGTCAGATTCACCTCCCCGGGGCGGGTTGATTCGTTCCCGATAAGTTCCCGCGTGAACGGTTATCACATCGCCGGGCTGCGCAATCCGGGCAGCGGCTGAGATGGTTTTAAACGGCTTTAAAACTGAGCCATCATTCGAATCATGTCCCTCTTTCGAAACGTGGTAATCGCCGGCGAACACTGTGTAGGCAAACAAGGTGAATATTAAAATTAAGGTTGATTTTTCCATTTACTTGTTTCCTTTCTATTGTCTATGTAGAATCATTTTTTTAAACCGGACACCGCTGGTATAATTGTTTTATAAATAATCATCTCCGCTTCCACACCATAAGGTCCCGTTGCCGCCACTTCACCTTTTGGATCAACAATCAGGGAACAACCGATTCCCTTATAGCCTTGCCATGGCCCATCATTCATCGAACCGACATTGCTGCATCCGGCAATCCACATGGAGAATTCCTTTGCCGGCGGACTGTAGGCATCCACCCATTCCTGACCATAGGGTGCCCGGTTATTATCATGATCAGCCGGCACAGCCCAACTGCAGGGCGAAAGAATCACAGATGCATTCTTTTCGCCAAGCCTCTGCAACAGCAGGTGATCTTTGGCATCGGCACAAATGAGCATCCCAAAAATCCCAAATTCTGTCTGACACACTTTAAGATCGTCACCAACTGAATAATATTTCCGTCCGATATCCAACTCATTGATCTTCCGGTGCTTCAGTATGATCTCGCCATCCGGATTAATGATCACCGCCGAATTATAGATTTTACCGGTGTCTTGTTCAATTAATCCGGCACAAATATACAGGTTATTTTTTTTAGCCTCGTTGATCAAAAACTGACAGGTCTCTCCATCAGGAACCGGCTGTGCTTTTGTCAAAGCGGAAGGATGTGTCCAGCCCAGATCCATTGCTTCGGGTAACAAAACCACTTGCGCATGATTCACGGCGGCTTCAATGATTTCTAACCGGGCGTTCTTCAGGTTCTGACTCCTGTTACCCCCTTCCACCTTCATCTGCACTATTGCCAATTTAAAAAATTGATCATTCATAGGTTTAGAGCCTGATCTATTCACAGCAAAGCCCAAGGCTGCAAACAAAGAAAAAAATAGTCCACGGATTTCCCCCGTAAAACGGGGCAGGCCGGATTGATACGGAATAGTATATAAAATAAGAAGTAAGAATTAGGAAGTAGGAAAATTTTCTTACTTTTTACCTCTTACTCATGAATATCTGTGTCAATCTGTGTGCTTCCGTGGTTAATCATTTAGGTTAGGATCTTTATCTATAAACCTGTTGAAATCAACCGCGTGTCCGGTTTTTGCAGATTCGTAAACAGACAGAACGATAGCCAGGGATTTTAGACTCTCATTTCCGGAAACCGGAGGTACTTCATCCCGGAGAATCGCATTTGATATTGCTTTAAATTGTGCTGTGTGCGGTTCGATTGAGAATCCGGCAAGCGGACTTGTCGATCCGGCCGATGTTGAGGTTTTCTTTTCAGTATTTTCGTCCGGAATGAGTTTGTTTTCTACCCAGACCCTGGCACTATTACCATCTAGAATGGCACTTCCCTTTTCCCCGTGAATTTCAATGCGCTGGCTCTGGGCCGGTTGTACAGATGTTGAGGCTTGAATGACTCCAATAGCGCCACTTTTAAAACGGAGAGTGGCAACCGCATTATCTTCTCCCTCCAGACGCTTGTGTGTGAAGGTATCAATATAACCAAAGACAGAAACCACATCCCCCATCAGCCATTGCAATAGATCAATAGCATGAATGGCCTGGTTAATAAGCACACCCCCGCCATCCAGGGCAAATGTACCCCGCCAGGCACCACTGTCATAATAATCCTGCGCCCGGAACCATTTGATGTAGGCATCCCCCATAAAGATTTTTCCAATGATTCCATCATCCAAATGTTTTTTCAATCGTTGTATCCTGGGGATAAACCGGTTTTGATAGATGACCGCTAATTTTACACCGTGTTTTTCACAAATATTTATAGTTTCCTTCGCACGTTCCAGCGTTATTTCGATCGGTTTTTCAAGAATGATATGTTTTCCCTCCCGGGCGGCCTTTTTTGTATAATCAAGATGATTACCATTGGGGGTACAAACAGATACAGCATCCAGAGCATCGTCGGAAATGAATTTTTGCCAATCGGTTGTCCATTTTGTCTGATATTTTTCACCGACGCGCCGGGCATTAATTTCATTGCGGCTGAAAATAGAAAATAGATCTGCATTACCGGTTTGGTTAATCGCCTGAGCATGTATATCGGCAATGGTTCCACAACCAACAATTCCTATTCGTAATTTTTTTTTGTTCATCATCTATAATCCCTATAATATATTGTAATTTAATATACTAACTTTTACTAATTGGAACATTGACATTTACAGCACTCACCTATTCTTATGGTAATAATATCGTGCAACCTTTTCTACTGCCAGGCCCATTTCATCGATATCTTTCTCCGTATAAAATTCGCTAATCTGCAGATTGATAACCTGTTCAAAGGCTTTTTCCGCCTCAGGACAATTGATATCCCGATAGGAAATATTTGTTCCAAAATCACTATTAACAAAGGGATGTTTACTGTTTGGGAAAGCAGATCGATTTTTAAAAACATCATAAGCATATTCCGGCATACCACCGGTGATTAAATGCGATTGATTAGGAATACCCTCTGCTTCCAATGCAGCAGAAAATTCCCTGGTGGTTACATTAAATCTTTGCGTATCTACCTGAAATAAAAACAGAAAATAAGTATGTCGGCATTCATCCGGAATAAGCTGCGGTTTAATCCCGGGAATATTTTTTAATTTAGTAGTTAACCGGTCACCCAGTTTTCGCCGCTGTTCAATAATCCAGGGCAGTTTTTTAAGCTGTGCGAGAGCGACAGCACCCTGCAATTCAGTCATCTGATAATTGGGCGCCAGAAAAAATGGATTTCTTTTACCACTTTCCCTGTCATAACATTTGTCCAGAAACAAACTGGCCAGTCTCCGTTTATGATCGTCGTCAGTCAACACCATACCACCTGAACCGCAGGTGATATGCTTAAAGTGGTTTAAACTAAAAGCATTAATGAGCCCCATGGTTCCGGCCAACCGGCCCTTGTAGTCACCCAGATAAGCCTGGGCAACATCTTCCACGATTGGAATAGTGTATTTCTTCCCCAGGGCCAGAAATTGATCCATTTCGGCGACCAGACCGGAATGATGAACGACAAGAATGGCCCCGGTTCTATCAGTTATTCTTTCTTCCACACTGCGGGGATCCATATTAAAGGTCTCCGGATTGATATCCGCGAATACCGGGATTAGATTCTGGTATAAAACTCCGGTCAAAGATCCCATGTCAGTAATCGCACTGGTAATCACTTCTGATCCCGGTTCCAGTTCTAATGTCCCGATAGCGATATGAACGGCAGCGGTCCCTGAGGAACAGGCAATACAATGCCGTACGTTATGCAGGGAAGCAAATTCTTTTTGAAATTCAAATACTTTTTTACCAAAAAAATAAAAGAGTATATCATCATCAATGACCTGTATTAGCTGATCTTTTTCTTCCTGCCCGAAACGCTTTCCTTCTCCAAACGGTGATGATTTTACCTTCACTCCACCGTGAATCGCCAATTTTATCATATTCGGCCTTTCATGGCTGTATTACTCTTTAGGATCTTCATCTTCTATGACAGAAAAATAAAACCCCTAATCACTACTCGGTTATAAATCGACTTTTTAATACCTTTTTTTGGAAACTGAGAACCTGATTGGCGGATTTAAGTTGTTCTCTCAATTTTTCATAATCGATATTCTGTAATGGTTGGTTGGTTTTAATGGCAATGGAAGCTGCAATGGCAGCCGACTGTCCCAAAACCATAAACACCGGTTCCATACGGATGGACCCAAAGGCGATGTGCGATGCCGATAAACAGACTGGGACTAATAGATTTGTGCATTCTTCAGCTTTGGGGATGATGGAACGATAGCTAATCGGATAGGGTAGAAAACCGCCAACCTCAACATCACCTTCATTTTTTGCCTGACCATTTTTATCCACATAGCGCTGCACATTATGAGAATCCATGGTATAGGCAGCTAAACCAATAGATTGTGGCGCAATGTGTTCACCACGACAGTTATGCTCTGTCATCACATAATCGCCGATCATTCGTCTTGCTTCCCGAATATATAATTGATGTGGCCAGTGGTCACTGTTTACAAATTCATCTTTGGAAAGCCCCCAGCGACTGACTTCATTTCGGATACCTGGAGGCACACGCGGATGATTTGCCAGGGTCCACATTAATCCTTTTTGATAAAGGAGATGGGATTGAAAAATTTTCTCTCTTATGGCATAATCACCTTCCGGCCATTGATAATTTTGCCCGATATAGTCGGTGGAAACACCTCGATTATTATTCGTGTCCGTCTTTCTGTTGGGCATATCTTTAGCATTCCAGGGCACGATGTCTGCGCCCGCCTCAAAGTTTCGTAAAAGAAGTTCATATTGTAAGGGATCATAGCCCGCCGGTTTTTCAAACGGTATCCGGTTATCCGGGGCGTCGGTTAAACACATGCGAAAACAGTAGGCCTGAAGTCTTTGATCCCCACTACCTTCTTCTCCCGGACCAAGAGGATCAATACCGGGTAACAAACCGCTTTGCGGATGACCCGGTTTGATATAGGGATCAACTGAATCCCTTAATTGATGATAGATGGCATTTTTTGTCTGCACACCGTTTAAAGTTTCCCCATAGGTTTTATTGGATTCACGCCCAACCGAATAAGATACTCCCGCCAGTGCCATTAAATCCCCTTCATATGAGGCATCAATGTAGATTTTACCTGAAAATATCTTTCCCGATTCCATGCGGATGGATGAAATCTTGTCGTCATGTTTTTCTACACCATTTACCAAATCAAGACGTTCATTATAAAACACAGGCACTTTTGTGTTACTGATCATCTCCAAAAAGATGGATTCTGCCACATGAGGTTCAAATTGCCACCAGGCTTTTTCTTCATCCCAATCTTTTGATCCAAATCTGAATTCTTCACGCTTTTGATAAATCCAGGCATCTTTTCCCAAATAGTGCTGATAAACCCGTTGATAAAACTCTCTGGATATTCCGCCAATCGCCCTTTTATTGCCGATATCCGTTTGACCTAATCCTCCGGAAGTTAAACCACCCAGATGTGTACCTGATTCTATGAGTACTACAGTCTGGTTCATACGCGCTGCCTGAAGAGCAGCCGCCACTCCCGCCGATGTACCTCCATATATAACAATATCATAAGATTTAGTCACCTCTAATGGTTCAGCAGAATACACACACACTGGCCATGCGGCAATATAACCAAAGAGTAATATCCGAAAACACCGTCCAATATTTTTTATCAGTATTGACATAATCTCTCCAAATTAATCGCTATGAAATAGCACCTCAGGCGGAACTTCCTGTTTATCAAACCACTTTGTTGCCCAGCTTAAAGCCAAGGCCTGACCAGCGCCGTTTTGAAAATATTTTACTTTTATTGGATAGTAACCAACTTTAAGTGCAATTTTTCCGGATTTTTCAAGCGGACCATGCCTTCCATCATTATCAATGATTTCATTGTTATTCACGTATAATTTGCTACCATCATTTGAAAGAATATAAAAAGTATATATTCCATTTTTTTGAATTTTTACGGTCCCCTTAAAAATAAATCCAAACTTTGCTGTGAAGCCTAATTTAAAAGCTCCTGACCTTCCATCACCGAGAAATAAAAGCCCCAGCCACCGCCGATCTGATCAATTTTAAGTAATATGGTATTTTTCCCTTTTTTGAAAGGTACGGTTACAACATCTTCATTAGGAACAGCTAGCCGGCTGACCATTTTGTCTAATACCAGTTCCCCGTTTACCCACATTCGTACACCATCGTTCGTTCCCACCCCAAGTTTCAATTTGGTATCATCTATGACTTCAATGGTTCTCCTGGCATAGGCCACACCTTCATGGGATGGTTTAATTATTTTTGCCAGACCAATATATTCAAACTTACTTTCTTTATAATGTTGCCAGGTAATTTTTAAGTTATTTCTACCGGTGTAAGACCTACTGGGATTGAACTCCAATTCAGGTGGATAAACCCTGTGAAATCCTTTTCTGTCTTTGTTATCAAAAGGACCGATCAACCACCAATCTTTCAGGAAGTGACCTTCTGACAATTTATCCGCATATCTGCGCCAGTTGATATCTTCAATACGAACCGCTGCCCTGGAATTTTTGGTTAAATCATCTAAATGTGCATCGGCCAGTTTTTTCAGACGGTCAACGATCTCAGGATAATCCTCAGCGACATTTTTAGTTTCTCCAATGTCATCATCTAGATTATACAATGCGATACCAATGGCCGCTGTAATCTGACCGGCAGATTGTCCATCTTTACCCGGCGGTCCTTCCTGATGACCATACTGATGTGCAAAATGTAATTTCCATTTCCCCTGGCGAATGGCTTGTAATTCTGAGGGAAAATGGTAAAAAAGGACTCTATCATGAGTGTCTTCATCGGGAACGCCGGACATTAACTGCCATATATCCTTTCCGTCGATGACCCGATCGGATGGTGCTTCACTGCCAACCAGACGAGCAATCGTAGGAAGTAAATCCATTGTCGTCGCCAGATCACTTGAAACAGCCCCTGCAGGAATTTTACCAGGCCAGCGCATTACACAGGGTACACGCATACCCCCTTCAAACGTTGTTCCTTTACCTTCACGCAAAGGAAAAGCAGATCCGGCGTGATTACCATAAGTCAACCAGGGTCCGTTGTCTGAGGTAAAAATGATCAGCGTGTTCTGATCCAAATGGTTTTTTTTCAGTGTTTTTAATATCTCCCCCACGGACCAATCGATTTCTTCGATCACATCACCATAACGTCCATAGATGCTTTTACCGTTAAACTTATCAGACACACCGAGCGGCACATGGGGCATACTGTGGGGCAGGTAAAGAAAAAAAGGTCGGTTTTTATTTTCCTCTATAAAACGAATAGCTCGTTTGGTATAACGCGTGGTAAGTTGATTTTGGTCCGGATTGTATTCCAGAACATCATCACCATCATATAGCGGGAGATCCGGCATCAAATCACTTCCCTTTCCCCTCCGCTTATAATCATTATACCAGGGCCACATATCATTAGAATAGGGAAGCCCAAAATAGGTATCGAATCCCTGATTCCGGGGCATCATGCTAGAATGATCACCCAGATGCCATTTACCTATGCAGGCAGTGGCGTATCCCTTCTCCTTAAGAATTTCTGCAATGGTAATTTCATCAGGAGCCAGACCGGTAGGACTCACCGGATGCAGAACGGCCGGTACACCCACCCGTACAGGGTAAGAACCGGTTAATAAAGCGGCACGAGAAGGTGAACAGACTGGTGATGCGACATAAAAACTGGTAAAACGCATACCCTCCTTCGCCATGTTATCCAGATTCGGCGTAGTAAAACCTTTGGCACCATAAGAACCCAAATCCGCATAGCCCTGGTCATCGGTAAAAATAATGATGATATTGGGTTGTTGGTTTCCCATCGGTTCACAAGAGAAAGATATAAATAACAGGAATAAGAATAGACTAAATATGAGTGTGTTACAAACTTTTCTACCGGTAAAATTCTTCTTTTTAAAATTTTTTTTTGTATTAGTCATTTTCAAATCTACCTATGTTAAACCCCTGCGGGGTTTCGATATGAGGTTTCATTTATTTTCCTTCCGTCGACGGGCACGCACGGAGACCCGCCCCTACCTGCTCTTCTCTTTTCGCTTTGCTCTATACGCCTCACGCCCCACACTTTTCACTTCCCCTTCTTTCTTCCTACTTCTTACTTTAGACGGGTCACCGACCCGTCTCTACGATTCCCTAATATCCCTATACCTTATACCCATAGGGCGCGGAGATCGCTCTTTAGCGTATTATTTGATGTTATCCAGTACATCCTTTAATCTTTTTTTTACAGAGACCAATTCCTGATCCATTGTTTCCATTTTGATCGGATTTTGCTCCAATGGATCGGTCAGGACATCGAAAAAACAATTATCATCATAGAGTTTCCAACGTTTATTCCGGGTAAAGCGTCTTGTTTTCAATGGATCTCTGCCCCGTTCCCAATAATACATAAAAATCCATTCCTTAGGTTCCCCTTTTTTGCCAAGAATTTGTGGATAAAAGCTTCTTCCGTCAATGGTAATATCCTCAGGCAGAGGAGTATCGGCAACTTCGGCAAGCGTCGGCATAAAATCACTAAAATCAATCAAATCCTCACAAACTCTTTCTGGCATTATAGCACCCTTCCAATTAGCAATAAACGGAACATGAGTGCCGGCGTCTGTCATCAGGGACTTTCCACCCTGGATCCATTTATCACCGATTTTTGAACAAATATTTTGATGGGTTCCATTATCACCAATAAACAAAATCAGGGTATTTTCCCTTAAGTGAAGATCTTCAAGTTTTTTGACAATACGTCCGATCGTCTTGTCCATGTAGTTCACCATATCAGCAAAATATTTATTATCTTTTTCAGATTTTTTAGCCTCCCAATCCGGATTGTCCGGTGTTGTTACAAATGGACTGTGCGTTAATACCATCGGATAATAGACCAAAAAGGGGGTGGACTTTTTTCTTTCAATAAAATCCATGATAAATTCACAAAAAACATCCGGTCCGTATTTTCCTTTAGTATTTTCCAGCAATTTGCCATTCTGATAGATCTTTGGATCAGCATATCGTGGTCCAAGAACCATTTCACCGCCAATTTTTCGGTAGATTTGCCAGAGGGCATATTCATCAAAACCAGCATTATACGGACCCTCAATGCCGTTGCTCAACTGCCATTTTCCGGCAATACATGTACTGTAACCGGCATTTTTTAGTACATGTGCAAAGGTAACTTCTCCAATATCGAGATAACCAAACATGATGTAGTTTCGGAAATTATATCTGCCGGTCATCAGCTTTACCCGTGATGGGGTGCAGAGGGGTTGGGAATAACAATGATCGAAGCGCAATCCTGTTTGGGCCAGTTGATCCAAATTTGGCGTTTTATATGACTGACTCCCATAACAACCAAGACATTCATAGCCTAAATCATCAGCCATGATAAGAATGATATTGGGTTTATCTTTAGTCCCATGTTGACTGAATCCCAGGACAGGTATCAACAGAAAAAGAAAACCCCAAGGCAAATACTTTGATATTTTGCACTTGATAATAACAAACATCTTCTCTCTCCCAATTTCATTAATATTATTTATAGATGATTCAATTCCATTCCTTTAGAACGAATTAGATTATTAACCTCGTAGAGGTTTTATTTTTGTAGAAAAAAAAATAAGCAAAAAATATAAATCCTCGTAGAGGATTCATAAAAAACTATGTCAGTGTATAATTGGGTAAAGACGTCTGGTTTCATTACTATATCCATTTTTCACAATAAATCTATTCATACCACCAATAATGCATCCTCTACGAGGATGAGGTAATGGTTGATGCAACTTATTACAATAATTTATCCTCTACGAGGATACGATTGTTGGATTATGCACTTTTCCTAATTAGCAACAAATTAAATTACGAGTTCTGGATTTATTCGATATTTTTCTTCTTGAAAACAGTGAAATAAAATCCCCAGCCACCACCCAGCTGATCGATCTTCAATAAAACCGAATTATTTCCCTTTTTAAGAGACACGGTTAGTACATCCTGACTGGGTTCCGCTTTTCGGGCAATTTTGTGATCCAGAACCAGTTTTCCATTTACCCACAAACGTGCCCCATCGTTACTTCCTATACCGATTTTCATATCCATATCTTCAGACGATTCAATCGTACCCTTTGCATAGGCCACACCAAGATCTGATTGCTTGAATATTTGAGTAAAATCGATATAACCGGAAAGATCATTATTTATATGCTGCCATCTGATCGATTGATCATTTCTGCCGATATAAGTCGCGGTGGTATCAAAATCCTCCTCAGGGGGATATACTGTCTTCAGGCCGTTTTCATTGGGATTATCAAACGGCCCGATGATCCACCAATTGGTCAGATATCTTTGCTGTTTCTGCACTCTTTCTATAAATTTACTGATATTTCCACGATCTCTACCCTCAGCAATTTGTGTAATATTATTATCTTTTATTATTCTTTGAAATTTATTTAATACTAAAGGCATTTCCTGACTATCCAGAAAGGCTTTACCCCCTGTCGCATAGAAATACAATCTGGCATAAAGTATGGGTAAATGAGCCAGTTCCACACGTTTTAGCAGGGCTGGATCCTGGGATGTTGTTTTCTCTGCCTGTAAAAATAATTCTGTTGCTTTTTTTACCACTTCAGGTGTCAGGTATCCACCGTCGGTCGGATCGGCATAAATACTGAAAAAAACACTGTCCGGCTTGACTTTGTTGTGCAGTAATTCAATATAGCTCTGGATGAAGGGTGCTGCTTCCCCATATACATTGGTAACAAATTCATCGATCAAAGTTTGAGCATCCCGGTATGGATTCCACATCAACTGAGCAAACACCCAGGCCCTTAATGCAGAAAATTCACCGCCGCCTTCTTTCGGCACATTGCATCCCTGGGCAAACAAACCGACGCAATTATGGTCAGCATAATACCTGACGTCATGTTTCATTGTCTCAAAATTAGGATAGGGCACCAGGTAATGGCTAAAATCGGTAAAATAATCCCATATGGTTAGTTGTTTGGAAATCTTACGCCAGGCATTCAGACGCTCTACAAACACACGATCCCGCTCACAGCCTTCCAGTGGATGGGCACTGCAATAATTATAATGACAGAGCCGGATCATAACATTGGGACGGGGAACAATGGTTTTAGGCGGAATTTCAGAATAGTGATAGGCGAGGGTTTGCAATTTGACATTCGGGTGAACGATGGCTACCGAATCGGCAATTTGGTTAACAAAATTAAGAATCGTCGCCGAATGACTGCCCTCTGCATCATCCAGATTTTTACAGACTGGGCATTCACACCAGCCATCCCCGTCATTCTGATCGACAGAAATGACCTGTATTCCCGGATGTTCTTCAATCCAGCGAAAGACCGTCTGCAGGGCGATTCGGACAACATTGGGATTTGTCAGACACAATTGCGCTTCATGTCCCTGCCGTTTACCATCGATCATTGAAAAATACTCCGGATGGGATTTAAAATACTTCTGCGGCGGCACCAGTTGATAAAAGGTATGAACAAAGGGATAGATCTTATAACCGCCGCCCATAGAATCCGGTGGAGCGACAATCGCCGGATTCAAACGGTTGTGCACCGCCCATTCTGCATCATAAGCTTCCTTGTACCAGGCTTCACGATATTCAAATACCGGTTTTTGTCTTTTATCAATATTACTGAGGGTGATATCAACCGTCTGGGGTATTTTTACTACGTCTTTGGTATACCAACGACAACCCAGGTGATCCGATAAAAAGGCAAGCACGCCGTACAGGGTGCCACGTGGTTTCCCACCGGCAATCAGCAACATATTATCCGAAGAACGAATTATAAACTCTTCATTACCAAACTCAGGGACCTTCAGGCTTTGCAGTAATGATTTTGGTGCTTCTGTAAAGCCTACCTGAATAATCTTAGCAGATTTATTGTTTGTGTTGATAATGGGAAGATTACAATTACTGATCGCAAAAATATATTTTTGTAACTCCCGGGCAGCATATCTTTCGGCCGGTTCGGCCTTGTCGGAAATACGGATCACATAATCACTGTGACCATTGGTGACCAGTGTAATTTTTTCCGAACAGCTGCTAAACCAAATACCTGCCAAAATAAGAAATATCAAAATCAATCCTGGATATGCTATCCTTCCTGAAATAATCTCTTTCATTTTGTAAATCCTTCCATTAAATCGATTTATTCGCTTATAAATCCATGATATCGACCCATCCAGTATCCTAAAAACCAGGAAGCGCCATCATCTTCCAGTCTACCGTCCCCTCCGCCATCCGGGTAATAAGGATTACTATTCTCGTTTGGAAACGGTAAATGAATCAATGATTTCTCCATTGATATCAATCGCTTTTAGCGTGGCTGTTTCCAGGCCCACCTCCACGGAAACAAAATGTTCGATTTTCTTAAATATAACTGTTTCCGGCTGCGGTGCATCGGTCTCGTATAAGCCGGCACCTCCGCCGGCAGTGGTCACATAGTGTGTTCCTTCACTGTAGGCATGATGATAATGATGATCATGGCCATTGAGAATTACCTGCACGCCATATCGCTTAAAGATATCTCCCCAAAATTCCCGGCGTAATTTGGCTCCTTCAAGGCGGCTCTTTTTAATACTTATCAGTGGTTTATGAAAGAATACAAATATATATCCGGCGTCCTGATGGAGGGCTAATATATTTTCAACCCACTTTTTCTCTTGTTTAAAATATTCCAAATTATAATTTTCCCAAAAGGCTTCTCTGTTTTCTTCCCTGATATATACCGGTGTGTGAAAGTCCGGTCCCTCGCTATCCAATATAAGAAACAGGGCATCACCTACACTGAATTGATAATAACGCTCGTTACCGGGAAGATCGAAGAAATCATAATAGTATTTCGAGTCATTTTCATGATTTCCCAAAACGGGAAAATAGGGCATTTTGCGCATCAAATCTCGATTAACCTCGAAAAATTTTTCCCAATCATGAATGTTATCACCATTGCTAACCAGATCCCCTGTATTAACGATAAACAGCGGCTTGAGAACCATAATGCTGTCAACAATTGTTTTATGAATATCATGACGCGACCGCGTATCACCCAATGTCACAAAGTTGAACGGCTCGATACCTCTCGGAAATGTTTTAAAAGATCCCTTCCCTTCAGCTGAGCCATTTTTTAAAACATCATAGGTATAGACGGTCTTTTCCTTGAGCCGGGAAAGTTTCATCTGATGGTTTTTATATTCACGAATAGTCTGAATTTTTCCATCCGGAGTAGTAAATTCTGATTCGCCGTCCAGGGTTGCCCAGCATATGGTAACACTTCGATAGGTCATGTTTTGCAGATACGGCCCAAAAGCGATTTCTTTAACACTTTGTGCCCATACGATATTAGTTCCAAGAATGATAGTGATTAAATATAAGCGGATGTGTCCGGTAAGTCTCATTGATTGTTTCCTCAATTTTAATAATAATAAATGAATGATCATGTCATTAGCTCCAGAAAAATTTTATAGATTGCTTCGCTTACGCTCGCAATGACTATGATGGCACCGTCATTGGAGACTATTTCAGTAAAACAAGTTTTTTAGTTTGGATAAAACCTGCATCAGTGCGCAATTGATATAAATAGACGCCACTGGCAAACACACTGGCATCCCATTCGACCTGGTAAGTTCCTGCCAACTGCCTTTCTGAAATAAGCTTTGCCACCTTTTCACCTAAAATGTTATAAATGCTTAGATCAACGAAATTCGTAATTGGTAATTTGTAATTAATTGTTGTTTTAGGATTGAATGGATTCGGATAGTTCTGTCTCAAACCGAAGGATGATGGTGATAAATTCATCTCCCGGAAGCTACCCGTGATCCCACCCTCAAGTTTATATAATTTACCTTCACCTGGGCGCAGACTGGTTACAAATTTGGTTTCACTAAAATTTAAACTCTGTTTCCATAGGCCTGAATCTACATCAAATATTTGCAGGTCATCTAACCTGTAATTCAAAGTAACTGTTGATGTGATAGAATCAGAGTAGTTTCTGTTCATCAGCATCAGATAATCCCCGTCAAACTCATCCTTATAAAGTCCCACGACAAGATTTGCAGAATTATCCGCACTTTTAACCAATCCGTTTGTTGGCAGGGCAGTACCGCCAAATGGGATATTACCTGTATGATAAACCGCAACCGATTTTAGCGGTAAGAGGACCGGACCAATCAAATTAATTTCTCTATTTAACTTTTGAATGGAGGTAAATATTTGATCACGTGCGGAGGAACCGGTCACGCCCCAATCATGATCCCAGTGAAACCAGATGATTGCTTTTGCACCATATGCCAGGGTAGAATATACCAGCCAGCGATGTTCATTCTCATTTGGGATCCGCCAATCCAAGACATCATATCCTATCGCCTGAATAATATTGCAAAATGGAATATCATATGTTATTGCCCACTTTCGGATGATACCAAGGTTATTGAAATAACCACTTCCATCACGTCCATTGAAAAAGTGATAATGATCGTAGCTAAGTAACTCCGGCTTAACGATATCTATAAATTGCTCAATATGTTTTTCATAGCTATCTGTACCCAGTTGCTCTTCATTGGCATAAGTGGGAAAAAGATTGATAAAACTCAGACGTGTCGGATCTTTTTCCCGGATATATGTCACAACTTTACTTAGGTTCGGAAAGGCATGGGCATTCGGTTCATCGGTAATATAATATCCCCAGTTTGCTTCATTATCCTTAAACGGGTCGATGATTGCATCAAGTTTTGATAAATCTTCAGGCGTTAATTCTTCAGGCGGGATATTTTCTGTTGCCCGGAGATAACGATGTTCACCCAAAATACTTCCTGCTCTTAATATATACTGCATGTCATACTGTTCTGCTCGCATGACCGAGGTTAGATCCGGAGGAAGCCACAAAACCTTATCAAAATTGGCAGCCTGATAGTAATTATAGGCAGAATCTGTTCCCGAGGGCGGTGACCAGGCGCTAAGAAAAAATTCCTTTTGCTGCCAATATTGATCGGTAACAGAGACATACAAAATAGTTTCACTCGAATCACCGGATGCTGTAACAATCGATAAGTATAATGAAAAATGACCGGTGTCCTGACAACTGACGGTCCATTTTAAAGAATCGATTTTGTCCGGTTCTAAATCGGAAATGGTTATTTGAGTAATGCCGTCTATTAATTGAAAATTTTTGGATAAAAATAATTCTGCTGTCAGCGAACCTTTACAATCTCCTTCATTTCGGATACCGGCCCGGAGCGGAATCTTTTCCCCAGGTTTAAGAACTGTTCTTAACGGTTTAAAATATGCGACCGTTGGTTTAAAACCGGTACTTATCACTTTAATATAGTCGATCTCAATTTCTGTACCAACAATATCAGCCGATCCACTGATCTCAAATTTCTGGAATCTTATAATTTGTCCTGTCCATTTCTCTAAAGGATAAACAGTAATATGATATTCATGAAAAGAGGTGTCATTGATAAGAGGGAATGAAACGATGCCGGTCGCCCCGAAGCTATCTTCCCAGATGAATCTGGCAGAGGATGCGCCGGTTACTTTAATCCGAATATAAATAAAGCCATAATCATCTGCCGGGATATCAAATTCCGGCCCCTCGAAACTTGGGAACCAACCGCTTGCGGTTGCTTTTAAGGTTCCGTTTGACACCTGCAGGTCAGACACCCCGAATAACATCGACCAGCCCTCGGCATTACCGTCTTCGTTAAATTCCCAGGATACGCCGATTTCTTCAGCAGATACATTATTAAGATTAATTAAAAAAAATATTAATATTAGTCTGAATATAAGTAACATAAACTTCATCGGTATCTTCTCTCAAATTATTTATTTCAATTTAGATATCTCTACCATTTTAACAATAAGCCGATTCTCGGGATTATTTTTTACCTTTTCAGGCAGCGGTTCTGCCGGTATATTTTGTCCTTTAAATAAGGTAATCACCCACGCGGTTAATTCCTTATCATCGGATCCGGTGGCCCAGTCATTTAACAATGATAGTGCGGCTTTATTATTGCCCCGCTTTTTTAAAGCAAGTGCTCCAATTAATTGATTGGTACCTGCATCCATTTGATATTGTGCCGTTTGGCTCTCGATTTTCGCAAACAGAGTATCAGATTTCCCGGTCTGCTCCAGCCGCTCCCGTATAACCATTTCAATATAATCTTCCATCCGTTCATCTACATCGTAAGGTTTTCCGGCACCAAGATTCTCGGGCCACAATCGTGCTTTCTGTATATGTCCAAGCGCATTCGTTAGTTTATCTTTTTCAAACTCTTGAATGGCAGACATCAGATGGGCACGATGGTAAAGTTTTCGACTTCCGCCGGCTCCTTCGAACGGTAAAACATCTGTTTTTTCCAAAACGGATAAACATTGACTGTATTTTTCTGACTCATACAATGCATTGGCGTAGGGAACTGCCAAGCGATAATCCTCAGGATATCGTTGAAAGATTGAATCAAGTGTTGTTAACGCCGCTTGCCGATCACCTGTTGACTGATACAATCCGGACAACATCAACCATGCCCGCCATTCGGATTTATCCAATTGAATCGCCCGCTTACAGTCTGTGATTGATAGGGAAATATCTTTTAATTTACCGATTCTAGCCCTGGTAAGATAGAGGGGGGCATAATCCGGTGTATCACCGCAGGATGATAATAAATCAGAGGCTTTTTCTCGTTTACCGTTATTCCAGCAGACCAGTGCAAGGTAATATTTATTTTTCCAATGATCACTATTTCTTCCCGCCCATTTCAGTACCTCTGCTGTTTCGGGCCTAAAAGGAAAAATAAGGTAAGGCGATTGTTTTTCTGCCTTTTTTAAGCACTTAATGCTCTTTTCTTTATCACCTTTGCGATCATACAAATAAGCCCGCCAGTATTCAACTACCGGATTTTCCGGTGCCAGCTGTAAAACTTCCATGGCTTCCTCAACCAGGGCAATATGATAGTAAGTGAGTGCCAGTTCGAGATAGGTTTCATGCGGCAGTTCGTTGCGGATCATTTCTCGAAAATAATTTTTTGCTTCTAAATTACTATCAAGTAGATATTGCTCAAACCTGGCAAAATGGTTCAAAGGATCTATTTGTAATAAGTCATCTAAAGTATTCTTTGCTTCTGATTGTCTATCCATTTTACGATGACAGACTGCCAGCACCTGCCAGGCATTGAGGTTGAATTTGTTATAATCCAGTGCCCGCCGGGCATATTCTTCCGCCCGACTCCAAAAGGATTCTTGTGCATACATTTCTGCCAGTTGTGTATAGGCAGCCGAGCGGTATTGCATGGAATGCGCAGCAATACTGAATCCGTCTTTTGCATCGGCACGATCGCCACGGCGACGATTGATGGTGCCATAAATGAAATTAGCATTGGCATTATAGGTATCAATAGCCAGTGATCGTTTTGCATACTGTAGAGCCTTTTCATCGTCCATCTGGCGGTAAAATAATTCAGCCAGACCGTTTAATGCATCCAGATAATCCGGATCTTTTTCAAGACATTTTTTATAATTTTCAAGGGCAGAATCAAAGTTTCGCTGCTTCGCCAATTCTTCCGCCCGCATGGCAAGTCCCTGAACCGATTGCCAGTTAAACTCCTCAATCTTTTCTAAGGGACGATGAAGCGCTCGATCTTCCCGGTCTGTGGAAGTATATCGAATTTTGTTATTGCCGAGACTGATGACTGTGATATTAGATTTATCAACACCTACAGAATCTATGAAAACCTTTAAGGGTTCTGAACGGAAAAATTTTGAATATACTTTCTTCCCATCAATTTTGACTGTCAACTCATCATTAATTTCCTGTAAAGGACATAGGTAGATATTCAATTGCCTGTCCAATCGTTCAATATTGAGCACACCGTAGGGTGATACCGCTGTCATTCCTTTGGTCTCTTTTACCGGAAACCAGATTTCACTCCAGCGATCTGTCGAATTTGGTATAAATGCTCGATGCTTAAAAGGTGTTTCGCTGCTGGAGGCACCAGCTTGATTGAACAATCGCCCGGATTGCATTTCAATGTATTGACCATCTTTGTCAGTCAATAGATTTTCCCATATCATACCCTGACGTGAGAGCCCCCAAATCCATAATTTTTTACCCGGTTTATCTGTATAGAGCGACCAGTTTCCGAATCCGAACCGGTCATTATGCCAATATCCGCCAAAATAGTCCGTATATTCCTCAAGAATATGATATGATTTATAAGAACCGAAATTATTGTTCTCATAAAACGATAAATCACGGCCATCCTGATTTAGGGGCCAGGAATGGGCACGTCCACCATGACCGATATAATTATTTCCGGGAAAGAAAAATTGTAAATTTCCGTCTGCTTTCGCCGCACCATTCATCCAGTGATAATAGGACTGGTTGATTGGTGTGGGATTATGCCAAATGACATCGGTTTCAAAGTAGGCTTTGTCCTTTGGTAGCCGGATGGTAACCCGCCATACAGTCCGTGATGGAAGGTCTAGTGCTCCGATGATACAACTGACACTGCCATCACTATTTTCCTGCAAAAGATAATCAACCGGTGATGAACAGGTTGGTGCGTGACCGATGGTACCAAAATTCAATTCGATACCTCCGGAAGTCCATGGTCCGCGCATGGCAATATCCCGGAATTTTACGACATGGTTATAATAGATAAAAGCCTGCCCGGAGGCTTTTTCAACGGCACCCCATATTTTTCCCCCAATCTCCGGTGTAATAAAAACTTTGATGTACGGATTCTCCATGGTAACCATTTTCCACTGACGGGATTGTCCGTGATGGGCATATCCATCAAACCGAAAATAGGGATAAATCTGGCCAATGTTAGGAACCGGATCCGGATCAGAGAAAGGATAGGTAAGAAATTCCTGGAGAGTCTCTTTTATGATCGCGTTTTGCGCCAAAAGTGTATCGACCTGTAACAGGAAGATGGTAATAATGAGCAATAGAATTATTTTATTAATAATTTTCATGATGTTTTTTTTAAAGGGAATTACCTTTCGGGATTTTTTATTTTTCATTTTTGGGAAAATACACGCATACATCCGCGTTCACGAATTTCCTTATCCCAAGTGTCAGTGCCCGTACCCCGGAAAACCGGATTATTTTTATAAGGAATAAAATCAACAATTTCCGATGGAAATATTACCGTATCTATATTACTACAACCTGAACTCAAAAGCATGAATAGAAATAGGGTAAATCCCAATATTTTATTCATCTTACATCCCCTTAATCCCCTTTTTTATGGGGAGATTTAATCGTCGCTATGAGATAGATCTAAGATTTATATACTTGGTGATCAAAAATTGCTATTTATTTTGCTCCCTCTGTAATACCCTTCCAGGCGTCGGTTCGAAAAGGCGAAGCCGGTAAACCTGATTTATTGTACAAATTGCATACCGGATTCGCTGCCCAGGCATAACGGACAGCAACCGGATTGACAATTTTTTGGTTCCAAACCACAACATTTTCCCCTTCAATTTCAGCTTCTGCCCAATGGAAGTTCTTATCATTGCCGGCAATGGCAAAGCCCTTTAGTTTTTCATGGCTTGGTGTTTCCAGACCACCATTCACATGGTCAAACGAAAGGCGAATTTTATTTTTTTCTATCGTCATCGATTTATAGATAGGACCAGAGTAGACAATATCTTTTCCATAAACCAGATTCAAAGCATTCAGCGCTAACCGTTTGCCTACTTCCTGTTTGTTCTTAGGATGAATATCTTTGGCTTCCCCAATATCAATGGTCACCGCCATACCGGTGTTGGGTAATGAGAGCGTCATCAGTTGTGCCTCGCGTAACTCTGCCCAGGCATCATCCTCCGGCTCCGGCTTTATTGCCATAAAATTTGCCAACTGAACAAAAAGAAACGGAAAATCTCCCCGATCCCAAAGTTTTCGCCAATCATTAATATGCGTTTTAAAAAGTGTCCGGTACTGGTAGGCCCTGCTGGCATTTGATTCTCCCTGATACCAAATAGCACCACGAATAGCGAATGGTATAATCGGCGAGATCATACCGTTGAATAATACTGTGGGACGATTGGGACCATTCGGGACATTGGGGCCTGGTGGTAATTTGCCTAATTTTAATTTTATAGAGTCTGTTTGATATCGCCAGGCTCCCGCGAGTGAAATGGAATCTTTTGTAGCACTCACTAGATTTAACTGCGCTGGTTTGCCATAAATGCCCCCCTTATTGCCAAAATCCAATACCTGAACAGCAATGATATTACGACCTGCTTTTACCAGGGAGCCCGGGATTTGATATATACGTGGTATTAAAACGTTGGCTTCACTGCCTATCTTTTCCCCATTAAACCAGGTAACATCAAAATCGTTGATCGGTCCTAAAGAAAGTGTCACATCCTTGCCCTGCCATGATTGAGGAATGTCAATCTCTTTTCGAAACCAAACGATACCATCTACATCCAATCCTGCATTTTCCCAAACGGTGGGGAGCTTCATTTCCTTCCATTTTGCAACATCAAATTCTGTTTTTTCCCAGCCGTGATCAAATCCCCCCACACTGTCAATCTTATCTTGAATCTTCATATCCCAGTCGCGCAGCTTCTTTTTGTATGCATTCCAATAGGATTCTTTTGTGGATTCATTACTTTCTAAACCTTTTATAATCTGAGCAAAATCAGGATTTTCCTTCAGGGATCCTGCACTGGTCCAGGCCTCGACGACCGTTCCCCCCCAGGAAGATTGAATCAGACCAACAGGGATGTTAAGTTTTTGATAGAGCATCCGGCCAAAAAAATAGGCAACTGCAGAAAAGCCAGAGATATTCTTTGGTGAACATTGCTTCCAACCCGCGCTATTAATAGTAGAAATCGGTGTATTACTCATCGTATGTTCGACTTTAAACAGGCGAATATCCGGATAGCTGGCTCCGGAGATTTCCTGTTCGGAATTCAACACTTTGCTGTAACCGTCAATGGACATTTCCATATTTGATTGTCCCGAACAAAGCCAAACTTCACCAACCATCACGTTTTTAAAGGTAATGGTATCTTTACCAATAATAACCAGCTCATGCGGACCACCGGCAGAAAGTGGGTCAAGTGCTGTTTGCCATTGTCCGTTTTCATCGACGATTACCGTTTTTTGCTGACCCGCAATTTTGATAAAAATCTGTCCTCCGGGATCAGCAACACCCCAAACGGGCACATTTGCCTTCTGCTGTAAAACCATATGATGGGTAAATATACCCGGCAGATCGATTCCGGTCGCCGGTCGCTGAAAAAGACTACATCCGGCATTCATTAGTAAAATTGCCATTAGCAAAATCATGCCAGTTCTTAATACTTCTTTTTTACTTTCAGAATTAATTATTTCGATACTCATTTTTCCCTCCTTATTAAATCTTATTCATAAATCTCTTTTTAAAGTAAATCAAACGATTCTTTATTAAGTGACTTCGAACTTATTGGTCTGATTTATTCGTATCACAGCCAAAGCTGTAAGCATCGACTAATACCTGACCCTCCCCCGGCCCCTCCCTGTCCGGCTTTGCCGGACAGGGAGGGGTGGACCGCTCTAGCGGGACGGGGTGGGTTAAAAATCTATGTCCAGTGATTTCATTTTTTCCAGGGGATATTTAACCCGACTTCCTCAGGACTCCAGGGAATATAATACAAGTCAAATTCCATGATCCCATCACCACCCGGTTGATCATAAAGATACACTTGTACCGTATAATCATTATCCTTTGACGGTTGTTCCAATATAAAAGGATGCATCGGACGGGATTCAATATCTAGTGGAATTACAGTCACCGCTTTTGTCGGTAATTTTTCAAAAAACTGCAATTTCTGAATATGTGCGGAGTCCCAGCGAAGATGTTCCACTTGATAATTATCCTCTTTAATCAAAAGTATATCTCTGCCGTCAATCTTGATTTTAACATGAAGAAATTTTACGGCATCCTTTTGATGCTTATTAAGGATTTCCTTATAGAGATTCTGCTGAAGTGTGATCGTACGTTCCAATTCCTTGCGGGTCGGTGCTAATTCGAGTGATTGCTTTTCTTTATTTAAATCGACGAGTGCTCGTTTCACATTTTTTAACAACTGATCAATGCCAAAAAGCTTATAACCAAACCCCGGTGAACGTATAAAATTTTCCCGTACTTCTAATAATTGTGCATATGCAGACACCAATTTCCTTTTTGAATTTTCCATAGGATTTTCACGATAAGCAAAATAAGCAAAAGTTGTTTTAACATATCGATTATTTGTCTCAATAAGCCATCGTGTCATATCAATTCTGTTTTCTAATTCCTGCGCCAGATCCGGATCGGCAATCATTGATTTTATGTCCTTATATTTCTCGACCATGACTCTGGCGGTTTCCAGACCGTGATCCAGATCATCCAGTGTTTCATTTTCCCAGGGTTTGCAGCGCAGATAAATTGCCTGCAGAAACTCGATATGTTCCCTGCCGCCATCAATGCGCGGGTAACCCATCACCGGAAATACATTTACACGCATATGAATAAAACTATTGAATTTTCCATAGGAAACAGGTTCGATGTGCAACCCGTATTTATAGGCTACAGGTGTCATCAAATAAATCTCTGCCATATTTTTTGCCGCTTCATTTCCAAAATAAATTGCGCAAAAATCCTCTGCAATCTGCTGGATACTTTCATTCGGATCCCATGACAAACGGTACAGAACATAAGAATAAGCACCATATGTGTCCCACCCTTTGCGGGGCGAGGCAACCAGATATCCGGCTCCCTTTATATTATTCTCTTTAGGGTTTAAGAATGTTTGCAAGCCGGCCTGGAAATACTGTCCGGAAAACGTTGGAAAAATATTCGATCTACTCCCTTCATAATAATTCATTGTTTCGAAGGCGACCAGCGTATGATGTTGGGATTGGTTAAAGGTAGGATTATATATTTGATGCCACCAACGATCGGCTGCGGTTATTTTCGGAATGAGATATAGATTTTTTACGGGGACATCATCGTTAAAAATTTTCCTGAATACTTCGGCCGAGTAATGCTGTTCATGCAAAACCAGTCCCCAGGTGAAGTGAAAATAGGTTTTATCAAATTCATCTACAACCACATCCAATGTGTTCTCATCACATGTATCACCATCTATAAGCACAACATTGCCAAGATCTCCAACAATCTTGTTTACATCAGGATGGAAATCTAAATCTATTCCAATCACAAGT
>CAZBBC010000026.1:1440-3770 GCA_964489835.1 uncultured Calditrichota bacterium | reverse complement strand
ATCAAATTCATCTACAACTACATCCCAGATTTTTTTCACAAAGGTACGATATCTTTTATCCAACGGCCACTCACAGTCTTTACCCTGATGCATCAGGTCAAAACCGCGGTATTCATCCCAGAATCCGGAAATGTCATCGGTGCATAATTCAATCCCGTCTAACTCGGGTAAGGCCTTAAAAAGTCTTCGATATTTCTCTTGTAACGCTTTCCAGAAATTGGAATCACAGGGCGATAATTCCGCATTCATTTCTTTCAAAATCGTTGGATGATAGGTAAATTCATTGGCAAAACAAAAGTATTTCATATGAAGCGAATGGGCATAGTCAATGAGCTGGCGGGTTTCTTCCCTCTTTTTTTCATTTAATGATTTTTCCGGATCTGAATTCCAGGGTACGAGATCGAGAATCGCCGCTCCAGATACCCAGTTGACACTCTGCCGAAGCGCCTGTCTCATTGCTTCCTTTGAACCTCCGCCATAAGCACCACGACCCCAGGCCAAACTAAGCCGTATCTTTAAAGCGGGAATTCTCTTCACATTTATATCCGGCAAGGTTTTATAGACACGTATTCTATCCCAGATCCAGTAAAGGCCATATACATCTCCGATAACAGACCCACCGGCTACAATCAATATTTTAGCACCTTTTACAGAAAGGGTTATGATCTCATAGCCCTGATCATCATCGAGCATCGATAATTGAACAGCTTTTTCATCAATCAGTTTTTTTGTTTTCTTGTTCCGACTGGCATCTCCAAGAATGATCACAGATCCGGAGATATCTTCGTTATCATTTATAATATTAAAGGAAATCCCAAATTCTGCGCCCGTGGTTATCAGATCATCGAGAGCAAGACGCACAGATTCCTCCTGCTGAAGAGAGGGGCTGATCACAATTTGCCAGTCCTGTGGTTTCTGTCCGAATACGCTTTGTCCAAAACCGATTAGTATAATTATAAAAAGTAATACAGTCGTTAAAAATGCTGATTTTTTGTTAATCATTTTCTTTCCCAAATGCTTAAGACTTTTTGACATTTGCCCTGGTTACAGAAGTTGCATGACGTGTTTCTCCTTACTAGGGGTTGTTGCAGTTTAGGTTATTTTTGAGCAAAAGTTCATTTGTGCTATCGATTAAGCAAAATCTATTCCCCCTTAGAAAAGGGGGTTAGGGGGTTGTAAATAAATAACATAGAAGAGTATATATCCCCCTTAGTCCCCCTTTATCAAGGTCGAAGATCCGCCCACTGGTGGGGGGAGACAGATCATACAATTCTGATAAATTGTGCCATAAATCAGTTCTGCAACAGCCCCTTCCAAGGGGGAGACGGAGATTTCATCCATTAACGCTATACGAAAAAAGTGATATGGGAACCCTAAAAATCAGATAATAATTTTTTTATCCTCGGTCTCTCCAATTTCCTGATCAAGCGCTTTACGGATTTTCATGATATCATTTCTTAATGTACGGCCAAAAAGTGAAATATCCGAACTGTGTAAAATGATATTGACCCCGGTTTTGGCCCACTGGATCTGCAATTCCGGTTGTTCAGATAAATGGATACCGATAGGCAGACCTGAGTCCCGGGTTTTTTTAATTATTGTTGTTACCGCATCCTGAAAAATCGGATTTTGATAATCCTCCGGGACTTCCAGGCTACAAGACAGATCGTGAGGCCCGATGATTAGACCATCCAAACCGGGAACGGTAAGAATTTCATCCAGATTTTCCAAGGCCGGTACACTTTCCAAATTTATAAATAAAATATTGTTTTCATTACGGTCATCAAGATATTTTTTTAGACGGCTCCCCGGGGTAACCTGATTTTCCAAAATCGATTTTAACTTCATCCCCTTAAGCGGCCGTAATTTTGTGGCACCAACCAGCTCTCGTACCTGATCTACAGTCTCAATATAGGGTGCCACAATACCAACCGCACCACCATCAAGAACTTTACAGGCCTCGAAAGGATCCGGGGATGGAATACGTACAATCGAGGGTAAACCTGACTTATTATAAATCTGACACATTTTTGATAGTTGTTCTCTCCCCAAAGGGATGTGTTCCGTGTCTAAAAAAACAAAATCGATGGCTGCATTTTCCAGTGCCTGTGGCCATATTGGGGAGGAGCAGATAATCGCTGTACCGTATATCCTTTTACCACTATTTAGCTTTGATAAGAGCTGTTTACCATTCATTACATTCTCCTGCGATTAAGTAAATGAGTATCTTAATTTTTTCACCATGAAGCACGCGAAGGACACGAAGATAAAAAGCAATTATGAATTTAAACGATAGTAATAAGTACTAATATTATTTCATTAATATATTA
>CAZBBC010000026.1:0-1340 GCA_964489835.1 uncultured Calditrichota bacterium | reverse complement strand
AATTATGAATTTAAACGATAGTAATAAGTACTAATATTATTTCATTAATATATTACATTCTTAATTTCGATAAGACCTTCGTGCTCTTCGTGGTTTAAGAATATATCAGATATATTTATAAATTCCAGAATCAAAATTTCTACTTTTGAAAATTAATCCTAATCACACTAAAATTCTTAGGGCACAGGAGTTCCCCGGGCGGCAGTAAACAGGGTATACCATTCTTCACGTGTAAGGTCAATGGTATCAGCTAAACAGCTGGCAATAATGCGCTCAGGATTATTTGTTCCAATAATTGGCTGGATCCCGGCCGGATGTTTCAGCAGCCAAGCCAGTACTATTGCTTCTTTCGATGTTTGTTTCTCTTCAGCAAACCGGGCAATGACACTCCCCGTCCTTTTTATCCGTTCTTCGGCATCTTCCGGTGGATTTATCAGTTTTCCCCCTGCCACAGGAGCCCAGGCCTGTATCAGTAAATCGTTTAACCGGCAATAATCTAATGTCCCCGCTACCGCAAGAGGAGGATTCCCTCCAATATTAGACATGATCTCATCATTAATCAGATGATGGTGAAGCAAATTAAGTTCAACCTGATTGGCTACTAATGGTTGATCTACAAATTTTTGCAAAAGTCTGATCTGACCAGTGGTATGATTACTCACTCCAAAGTACCGTACTTTTCCTCCATCATGCAGTTCTTTAAAAGCACGGGCAACTTCTTCCGGTTCTACTAAAGCATCCGGCCGATGCAGCAATAATATGTCCAGGTTTTCTATTTCTAAACGTTTCAGTATGCCTTCAACAGACGTAATGATATGATGATAACTAAAATCGTAACGAAAGGGATTTCCCGGCATGGGATCATCTTTAAAACGTATGCCACATTTGGACTGTATGATAATGTTGTTCCGCAATCCGGAATTCTGCTGCAATATCTCTGAAAAAATGATCTCAGATTTTCCGTGGGCGTAAATATCTGCATGATCAAAAAGGTTAATACCCTGCTCATAGGCAGTCATTACAGCGCGGGTGGCAGCTAATTTTTCCGTTTGTGTGAATGGACTTCGGTCCCACTGACCGCCGATTCCCATACAACCATAACCAATACGTGATACCTGTAAATCTGTATTGGCGATTTGATAGACTTTCATTTTTGTTTCCTTTTTCAGTCAAAATATCTGCACATTATGCACCAACTTTATCGCAAAGAAATAATATTTGTGTTTATCATCCTGAAAGGATCTTCTTAGGTGATAGTCTCATACCAACACGGTAAAAGATCCCAGCGGGATGACAGCCAATGATTTCCCTATTTCCTTATACCCCTATACCCTATACCC